>CADEDX010000235.1 GCA_902826195.1 uncultured Bradyrhizobium sp.
AAAACTATTTCTGTCACGACGGATATGCATCAAGTTAAGTGCCGGATGCTCTAGATGCCCATCGCTGGCGACGTTTCCTGGTCGCCATGGCGCGGATGGAAGAAACCCTCGACGACGTTGCGAAGGCTCATCAAGACTTGCCGGATGGTTCTGAGGGATTTGCTCGCTTCCTCCCGATACGGCGTGGTTGCAACCTCCTACGAGCAGAAACCACCGATGCTCGCTGAGATGATAAAGCGGGCGACGGAACTGGCCGCCTTTGGAAAGAACTGGCAAGCAAAGCTCAACATTCGCGATGGCGTTTTGCCGAAGCCCGGTACCAATCTACGGATCACGCCGAAATATTGAAAGCGACCGGCAAGCTTTCGCTTTAGTGAGTCTTCACGCTCGCAAGTCTTTTGCGCCGGTGATCGTCCACCATGGACTGCGGTGCGGAGGGGGTATCCGAGCCGATTAAACCGCCTGTCCTGCCTTCAGCAACGAACATCCCGTGATCTTCAGGCTGCCGTCGCTCTGCTGCTCCAGCGTGTACATCGCCTCCCAGGCCTCGCCATCGTCGTCGACGATATGGACGCGTTGCGCGATCTGGCCACCGGCTGCGCGCGCCTCGCCGAATTCGAAACTCCTGTGGCGATAGACCGGCGGGTAGGCTTTCTCGACCATCTGCACGAAGAAGTCGGCCTCCGGAAACAGCGCCTTGATCTCGGGGGCGGCATGCGAATAAGCCGTCGCGGCGTCGCCACGGCCGAACGCCTGTTCCTGCGCGCGGATCACGCCTTGCGCGTCGGCGACCTCGTCGGCGAACGACGGCGTGGTGAAGCCAAGCAACATCGCGAGAAGCAAGAGAATTGCGCGCATGGGATGCTCCCGATGGATCGAGTTGGTCCGGCGCAGGAAAAATTACAGATGCCGGACCGCGCGCGCAAATCACGCTAGTGCGACATCAGGTCGAGAAAAGGCGTGTCGTTGGCGCTGACATAGAAGATGACGACCTTCGTCGTCTCGCTGCTGCGATTATATCCGATCATTGCCACATTCGGCGGTTCGACCATCGCTTCGCCCGCTTTCACCGTCAGCGCAGGGCGTCCTTCGAGCTCCAATGTGAACGCGCCTTCGAGGACATAGACCGTGACTGGAAACCGGTGCGTGTGGTGCACGGTCCTGTCGCCGGGTTTGAACGACGCCGTCATCACCCGGATCGTCTGCTTGTCGTCCTTCGGCAGGCCTTCGATCACCTGCTGAAGCACCATGTCCGGCTTGGCGATGCCGCTGGATTGCGCCGAGGCCTGGTTGGAAAGAACAGCCAGAACAGCGGCGCCGATGAGGGATTTGAACTGCATGGGGATGCCTCCTGCCTTTCGGTGTGCGGTGCGCCGCAAAACCCTAGTCAGCCGGCGGCAGGACCGGGAGCAGCAAGATTGCGAGAGGAGGCCGCAGAAGTGCATAGTGGCGGCATGTTCGACTGGAACGATCTGAAATACTTCCTCGGCGTGGCGCGGCACGGCAGCACGATCGCTGCCGGCAAGGCGCTGGGCACCAGCCAGTCGACGGTGCACCGGCGACTCGATGAACTCGAGCGCCGGCTCGGACGGGCGCTGGTGACGCGGCAGAACACCGGCTATCGCCTGACGGAATATGGCGACGCGCTATTGAAATATGCCGAGCGGATCGAGGCGGCTGTCGAGGATTTCCAGCGGCAAGCCACCGACATCGAGCAGGAATTGAAGGGCGTGATCCGCGTCACCTGTCCCGAGCCGATCGTTTTCCGGATGACGAAATCAAAGCTGATCGACGGGTTTCACGAGCGCCATCCCGGGCTGCGCGTCGAGTTCGTCACCAGCGACCGCTATCTCGATCTCGCGAAGGGCGAGGTCGACGTCGCCTTCCGCTCCGGCGATACCGATGATGAGCTGGTCGGCCGAAAGATCGCGGACTCGATCTGGGCGGTCTATGCCAGCCACGGCTATACCGAGCGCCACGGCAAGCCGGCGCGCATCGAGGATTTGTCGCAGCATCAGCTCGTCGGCTTCGACGAGAGCCTGGCCAATCACCGCGCGGCGAAATGGCTGAAGGAAGTTGCGCCCGATGCAAAGATGTCGGTGCGCAGCAACAGCGTCCTTGGCCTTGTGTCCGCGATAAAGTCCGGCGCCGGGCTGGGCCCGTTGCCGACCGCGCTCGGCAATGCGGAGCCGGATCTGGTCCGCGTGCTCGGTCCTGTCCCCGAACTCGCGCGAAGCTGGCGACTGCTGGCTCATCCCGACATCCGCCGCGTGCCGCGTGTCGCCGCGTTCTTTGACTACATCGTCGAGCACCGCGACGCGCTGAAATCGATCCTGACGGGGTGAGGCGCGATCAGGCGTCGACTGGTGCTCGCGGGCGCGTTGTCAAAACAGGCTGGGCGCGGTTGCTGGCGGGTTCATCATGCCCGGCCGCGTGCCGGGCGTTCGTCCAGCGCAAAATCGGCAGTCGAATGTGCCGCCTGAATCCCGTCACTGCGACGGCCATCCTGCAGGGCTTTTTCCGCCTCGAGCGCCACCATGCCGAGCAGGTAGGTCAGAAACGGCAGTTCTGCCTCCTCCGCCAGATCGCGGAGTTGCTTGGACGTGAGGCCGACATGCGAAATAACGTTCAGCTTTCTGCCGTCCATAATTGCCCCGCGAGTCCCTGAAATCGCGGGGACCATATGTGCTAAATTGCGCTTGGGGCATCCGGGATACTACTGGAACATCGGGGCCATTGCGTGGCAAAGCGCGGCGGGATCACCGAGGCCGATGCAAGGTCACCCGATCGTTCGGCCGATCAGGGTTGGTCGTCCTGACCATCCAACACGCAAGAATCCCCGCGCCAGCAGCGGCTACCGGTTCGTCAGGCCCGTCGTTACCGCAGCCGCTTCCTGCTTTGGGCGGACCCGCTGCAGATTTTCCTCGAACTCCGCATGTGGTTCGCAGCTTATGGCCTTTTCATATTCGGTGGCGGCATCCTGGGCCTTGCCCTGCTCCTCGATGATGCGGCCGAGGTTGTTGTGCGCCCAGCCATAGCAGTCGAGATCGGCCGCGCGCCGGTATTCGGCGATGGCGGGTTCGAGGTCGCCGGACTTTCCCGCTTGTTCCCATAGGACATCGCCCACGGAAGTGTACAGCATCGCGCGGTTTCGGTTGGTCGTCGCATATTTGATGGCGGCACGGTACTGTTCGATCGCCTCTTCGAACCTGCGCAGCCTCTTCAACGCGTAGGCCAGGTTCCAGCGGGCAAACATGTAGTGCGGGGCGATGTCGATCGCCGAGCGATAGTCGGCGATCGACTCGTCGGTAAGACCGAGGGGCGCCCGCGCCAGCGCACGATTATTGTACGAAAGCGCGTAGCCGGGCTCGATCGCTATCGCTTGCTCATAGTTCGCAACAGCCTGCGTCAGCTTGGCGGCGTAGATTTCTGCGTTCGGGTTTGCCCTGTTGTCCAGATTTGCCCGTGTGGCCAGCGCAACGCCGATGTTGTTGTAGGCCACCGCCGATCTTGGCTTGATGGCCAGCACCTTGCGAAATTCCCCGATGGCCTCGGCGGTCCTGGATCCCCGAAGCAGCGAGACGCCCAACTGGATGCGCGGTTGCTCGCTGTTCGCGTTCGAATTGACTGCCTTGGAAAACATCTCCTGCGCATCTACGAATTTATCGTTTCGGAGCGCATGCTTTCCCTTTAGCAGGTAGGCCCATTGCACGTTGATGTCGGACGGATCGTGTTTGGCGATGATCTGGTCGGCCTTCCGAAGCGCCTCTTCCTTCCGTTCGCGATACCGCGCCATCGCGTAGGCGGCCGGACGTATGACCTCCATCACGGCAGGCGCGGCATTCGTCATGAGAGCGTCGGGACTCTCGGTCTCTTTTTCGCTGCTGAAGACCTGACGGCCGTCGATGCGCAGGCGCAGCGCGTATTTGTTGCCGCGACCGGTAATTTCGCCGGCGACCGCATGGCCGGTCATCCCCAACGCGCTCCGGATGAAGGACGCAATCGCGCGAAGTGACAGGCCGATCTGCGGGACCACAATATTGGGCAGCTCGTGGCCTGCGGATATGCTCAGATCCACATTCGAATTCAGGCTATCGTCGTCGTGAGCGACAGAATCCAGATTCAAGTTGAGTCTTGCGCCATCGTCCCCCGGAGCTGAAGCTTCGGCATAGGCATTGAGCGCGTCTCGCAGGCGGTAACCGGCGACTTCGGGCGTGTATCCGCTGTCGGATAGCGTCTTTGGAACGCCGATCGGATCGATTGTGACCAGGTCGCTCTGCAGTTCCTGCGCAATGAGCCAGCCGCCTGCAGCCATGGGCGCGAGGACAGCCAACCTTGCCGTCGTCATCGTCTTGGTTATCCAGCCGCTCAGGATCTGAAAGTTTGCTTTAAAACTCTGCCAAAATAAATACAGGTGCGTCATGGCCGAACTCCGCCGGTTGTCAACGCGTAATACTTACAACCTTAGCATGGTGCGGCAGACGGCGTTCAGTGAACCATCTCACAATGTGTCGATCACGATCGCTTGACGCTGGCTTTATGACCCGCGAATGGACGGCGCTCCGTCTGATTCAAAATGTCGGCGGCGTGCAGGCCGAGATCACTTCGCATGGCTTGCCGCCGACGCAACGAAAACGATGCGGGCGGCGGCTCTCGAAATAATAGGCGTCGCCGGGATCGAGGATGCGGCGTTCGTCGTCGACGGTCACCTCCAGCCGGCCCGAGACCACGATGCCTCCTTCCTCGCCGTCATGGGTCAGCGGCACGCGGCCGGTGTCGCTGCCGGGCTCATAGCGTTCTTTCAGGATCTGCAGGCTCCGGCCGAACAGGTTGTCGCCGACCTGACGGAACGAAATCGGCTTCTTGCCGATCTCGGTCAGTTCGTCGGCGCGGTAGAACGCCTTGCGCGGCCGCTCCGGCTCGATGGCGAAGAACTCGGCGAGTCCCATCGGCAGGCCGTCGAGGATGCGCTTGAGCGCGCCGACGCTCGGGTTCATCTGGTTCGATTCGATCAGGGAGATCGTCGAATTGGTGACGCCAGAGCGCTTCGCAAGCTCGCGCTGGGACAGCTTGTGCCGGGCGCGAACGAAACGGAGTCGCCCACCGATATCGACGCTCATCGGGAAATCCCTGTTGCAGGTGTTTCGGATCGAACAAATATGCCCTGACACACCTAACAAGATCAATGGGTTGCAGGACCCAAGAAAAGGACTTGTTGCGCCTTTCCGAGCGTGGCCCCGTGTCGGCTTCAGCCGCCAGCCCCAGGAGCCGTCCGTGACCATTCATCAGAAGCCGAACACCCTGCAAACCGACTCGTTCTGGATGCCGTTCACGGCCAACCGGCAGTTCAAGAAGGCGCCGCGGCTGTTCGCTTCCGCCGAGGGCATGCACTACACCACGGTCGACGGTCGCAAGGTGATCGACGCCTCGGCCGGCCTCTGGTGCGTCAATGCCGGCCATGGCCGCCGCCAGATCGCCACCGCCGTCGAGCGCAGCCTGACCAACCTCGACTTCGCGCCGTCGTTCAACATGGGCCATCCGGCGGCGTTCGATTTCGCCGAGCGGCTCATCCAGATTTCGCCGAAGGGGCTCGATCGGGTCTTCTTCACCAACTCCGGCTCCGAGTCGGTCGATACCGCGCTGAAGATCGCGCTGGCCTATCAGCGCGCCATCGGGCAGGCCACGCGAACGCGCCTGATCGGCCGCGAGCGCGGCTATCACGGCGTCGGTTTTGGCGGCATGTCGGTCGGAGGCATGGTGGCGAACCGCCGTGCGTTCGCGACGCATCTGCCCGGCGTCGATCACATCCGCCACACCCATGATCTCACCCGCAACGCCTTTGCCAAGGATCAGCCTGATCACGGCGCCGAACTCGCTGACGATGTCGAGCGGATGGTGGCGCTGCACGGCGCCGATACCATTGCCGCCGTCATCGTCGAACCGGTGCCGGGTTCGACTGCGGTGCTGCCGCCGCCGAAGAATTACCTGCAGCGCCTGCGCGAACTGTGCACCAAGCACGGCATCCTCTTGATCTTCGACGAAGTCATCACCGGATTCGGCCGCCTCGGCGCGCCGTTCGCGGCTGACTATTTCGGCGTCACGCCCGACCTGATGACGACCGCCAAGGGCATCACCAACGGCACCGTGCCCTGCGGCGCGGTGTTCGCCAGCCGCGCGATCCATGACGGGCTGATGACCGGCCCCGAGGGCACCATCGAGCTGTTCCACGGCTACACTTACTCCGCGCATCCGACCGCCTGCGCTGCGGGCCTCGCCACGCTCGACATCTACAAGGACGAAGGGCTTTTGACCCGCGGCGCGTCGATGGCCGAATACTGGCGCGATGCGCTGCATTCGCTGCAAGGCCTGCCGAACGTGGTCGACATTCGCAATATCGGCCTGATGGGCGCGGTGGAAGTGGCTCCGCGCAAGGAAGGCGTCGGCGCGCGCGGCTATGACGTGATGGTCGATTGTTTCAACAACGGCCTCTATCTGCGCATGAGCGGCGATTCCTTTGCGCTGTCGCCGCCCTTGATCGTCGAGAAAAGCCACATCGACGATATCGTTTCTATCCTCGGCGACGCCATCAAGCGCGTGGCCTGATCCTTGCTCGTGAGAGCAGCAGAAGCCGCGGCGTGCGTCGCCGCGGCGAATGTGTGAGGGATCGTGAAAGTTATCGTTCTCGGCAGTGGCGTCATCGGCGTCACCACGGCCTACTACCTGGCGCGCGCCGGCCATGAGGTGACGGTCGTTGACCGTCAGGCTGAACCCGCACAGGAAACGTCTTTCGCCAATGCCGGCGAGGTATCGCCCGGCTATTCGTCGCCCTGGGCCGGCCCGGGCGTGCCGGTGAAGGCGATCAAATGGCTCTTGATGACGCACGGGCCGCTGGTAATCTGGCCCAAGCTCGATCCTGTCATGTGGTGGTGGATGCTCAAGCTGCTACGCAACTGCACGGCAGAGCGCTACGCCATTAACAAGAGCCGGATGATTCCGATCGCCGAATACAGCCGCGACTGCCTGCGCGTGCTGCGTGCCGAGACCGGCATCACATATGACGAGCGCAGCCAGGGCACGCTGCAACTGTTCCGAAAGCAGAAGCAGCTCGACGGCACGGCCGACGATATCGCGGTGCTCAAGCAGTACGGCGTGCCGTATGAAGTGCTCGATCCCGCCGGCTGCATCGCCGCGGAGCCGGGGCTGGCCACGTCGACCGTCAAGTTCGTCGGCGGGCTCAGGCTGCCGCAGGACGAGACCGGCGATTGCCACATGTTTACGCAGGCGCTCGCCAAGGAAGCCGCCAGGCTCGGCGTGCAATTCAAGTTCAACACCTCGATCGAACGACTGGAAACGGATGGCACAAAAATCACCGGCGTCGTCACCAGCGCGGGGACGCTGCAGGCCGATGCCTATGTCGCGGCGCTCGGCAGCTGGTCGCCGCGGCTGCTGAAACCGATCGGCATCGCCGTGCCGGTCTATCCTGTCAAAGGCTATTCGATCACGGTGCCCATCGTCGGTGCCAATGGCGCGCCGGTATCGACGGTGATGGACGAGAGCTACAAGGTTGCGATCACGCGGCTCGGGAAACGCATCCGCGTCGGCGGCACCGCGGAAATCTCGGGCTATTCGTCGAGCCTCGACGCGGCGCGACGCGCGACCCTCGAGCACTCCCTGACCGACATGTTTCCGCACGGCGGCGACCTGAGCCAGGCCACGTTCTGGTGCGGCCTGCGCCCGATGACGCCCGATGGTCCCCCGATCATCGGCGCGACGCGCTACAGCAATTTGCATCTCAACACCGGCCACGGCACGCTGGGCTGGACCATGGCGTGCGGCTCGGGAAGGGTGCTGGCGGATCTGATGTCGGGGCGGAAGCCGGAGATCGACGTGAGCGAACTTGTGGTGAGCCGGTACGAGCAGCGGTTCGGATGAGCGGTTTCAACCTCGCCCCCGTGAAGAACGGGGAGAACGAGCAGAGGCCGCTACTTCCGCTCCGACGACCACGGAAAATTCAGATACTGGTCGCGGCTGTCATAACAGATGTTGCCGTACATCTTTAAGTATGCCGCGCGCCGCGCCGGATCGGCCCAGACGCCGCCGGGATTGGCGAGATCGGCCTCGTATTGCGCAATGTTGGCCGCCGTCAGCGGGCTCGGCAAGATATCCATCGCTTGGGGAATGCTCTTGCCTTCGAGCCAGTCGGCGGCGTGCTGGCCCATGGCGTAGCCGAAAACCGGCGAGGCCAAGCTGATGCTGATCCGGAAGGGCGAGTTGCCCTTCTTGATTTCCGACACCGCCTCCGGTTCGCCGTCGATACCGCCGAGAAACTGGTTGACGCGCGTCTTGCCGGCGGCGCGCAGCGCGGCCAGCGCACCGAGCACCACATTGTCAGCGCCGAGCACGACGTCGACATCCGGGTTGGCGAGCAGGATGGTTCGCATCGTCGCATAGCCGCCGTCCTTGCTGACCGGACTGGGCGAGATGTCGGCAACGATGCTGGCGCCGGGAATGTCGCGCAGGGAATCGCGCAATGCGACGAAGCGCGGCGCCAGGAATTCCAGGCTGTCCTGGGTCAGCAGCACGACCTTGGCCTTGCCGCCGAGCGTCCCCTTGATATGCGCGCCCGCCGCATCGCCCAAAACCTTGCCGGTGAGATATTGCGGAGCATTCAACAACGAGGTCGCGGGCGGCGCCACGACGGTGCCGACATAGCCGCCGGACCAGATGACGTCCTGCAAGCGTCGGCCGAGCGACGCCGAGTCGACCGCCGATGCGACGACCCCGCCGGTCCTGGCGGCAACGAGCGATCGGACATCCTCAGCCTGTCGAGCTGCGTCGCTATCGGCGACGAGCACGCGATATTGCAGGCCGCGGTCCTTTGCCGCGGTCGCCAACCCCTGATGGACGCCCTGCATGAATTCGCGGCGGGTGTCCTGCGAGAAGGCCAGCGCCTTCTCGAGGCCAAGCGGCGGCTGGCAGGCGGGCGCCGTGGGATCGAACGGCGGCAGCGTCTTCGGCATGGTGATGCCGGTTGGCTTGCTTTGCGCGTCTGCCGGAACGGACATAGCAATTCCGCTTAACGCTGCAATCGCGACGCCCAGCCAGATCACCTGCCGCTTTACTGTGTTACCCGGTAACATTGCAGCCCCCTACGGTCCGGCTCCTTCCCGGTGGACCGGTTTCTCTTATCAGGGCTTTCCGATCAGGCGGCAATAGACTCTGGCGTCGCGAGCGCCCGCGGCATCGTCAGGCGAAAGGTTGTTCCGCGGCCAAGTTCGCTCGTCACGCTGATCTCGCCGCCGAGGTTGCGGACGGCGACGAGGACATGGGCGAGGCCGATGCCGTCGCCCGGCTGGTCCTGCGCTCCCGCACGCTTGAACAGATCGAATACCCGTTCCTGATCGCGTTCCGCGATGCCGCGGCCATTGTCGGCGACTTCGATCTCGACACGGCCGTCGGCCATCGGGCGCGCTCGAACCTTGATGTGCAGCGGGCGGTCTTTTGCGCGGTACTTGACTGCGTTGTCGAGCAAATTGCCGAGGATCAGTTCCAGCGAGAAACGATCGCTCTCGATCGTGGGCACGCCGAGATCGATGTCGATCTTGCCGTCGGCCAAGGA
>CADEDX010000236.1 GCA_902826195.1 uncultured Bradyrhizobium sp.
CCATCGTCGAGGAAGAGAAAACTCTCCATTTCGAGGTTTTTCAGCAGACTGCTAGTATGGTTTGTTCCATTTCGAAGTTCAGAAGCGGATCGTCAGTCCCGCTCCGCCTGCGCGATCTCGGCGGGCGCGAGATCGCCCTTCAACAGCTCCGCCGTATCGGCCAGCCGCGCCTCGGCGGTATCCTTCACATGGGCGGCGAGATTGGGCAGCCGCTCGATCAGGGCGTGAAAATCCTGCGCGTCGAGCGCCAGCAGTTTGGTCTTGCGCGTCGCGGTCACCGTGCCGCTGCGCTTGGTCCGGTGCAGCAGCGCGATCTCGCCGAAGAACGTGCCGTTCGAGAGCCGCACCCGCTGGCTTGGCAGTTCGATCTCGACCTCACCCGCGGTGATGAAATACATCGATGCGGCCGGATCGCCGCGCCGCACCAGCACCTCGCCCGCCTCGATGGTCTGCGCCCGCAACAGCCGCATAACGTCGATGATTTCGGAGGCGCCGAGATGCGTGAACAGCGGCACCCGCGCCAGCATTGCCCAGGTGACGATGAAGTCGCGCCGCCGCACTTCATCCGTAAAGGCGCGCGAGACGATCGCGACCGGCAGCGCGATCATGGCGAAGCCGACGACGATGGCGAACACCGACACGATCTTGCCGAGCGGCGTCACCGGCACCACGTCGCCATAGCCCACGGTGCCGAGGGTTACGATCGCCCACCACATCGCCTGCGGAATGGTGCCGAACTTGTCGGGCTGGACGTTGCGCTCGATGGCGTAGAGCAGCGTCGCGAACAGCAGCACCGCGCCGGTCAAAATCACGACGCAGCCGAACAGCGTGCGGCGTTCGGCCTGGAGCGCCGACAGCAGCGAGCGCAGCGCCGGCGAATAGCGCACCAGTTTTAAAAACGGCAGCATGCCGAACAGCACCAGCGCGTGGCGATCGCCCACGATCAACGCAATCGCCGACGGCAGGAACGCCAGGAGATCGATGAAGCCGAGGCTGGAGAAGACGTATTCCAGCCGGGCTCGCGCCGGCGGCACGGCGCGAAGCGAATGCCCGGCCACGCTCCACAGCCGCGCCAGATATTCCAGCGCGAATGCCGCGATGGCAATGACTTCAACAGCGGTGAACAGCCAGCCATAGGCGGCGTCGAATTCCGGCACCGAGGCCAGGATCATCGCCAGCACGTCGATGACGATGATGGCGACGACGAGTTGGGCGAATCGCGAGCCGACCGAATGCGGCAGATGATCGTGTTCGAGCAGTTCGTAGATGCGGTCCCGGAGACCCGGATCGCCGATCGCGCGTTTGCTCGGTGCGGTCGCCACCTAGGCGCCAGCCATCGCCTGCTCGATCGCCGACAGCGCCGCGTCGGCCTTGGCGCCGTCGGGGCCGCCGGCTTGCGCCATGTCAGGCCGTCCGCCGCCGCCCTTGCCGCCGAGCGCCTCGGAGCCCTTGCGCACCAGCTCGACCGCGTTGAAGCGCGCCGTCAGGTCGGCGGTGACGCCGACCACGATACCGGCCTTGCCGTCCTCGGTGACGCCGACGATCGCGACGACACCCGAGCCGATCTGCTTCTTGCCGTCGTCGACCAGGCTCTTGAGGTCCTTGGTCTCGACGCCCTCGACCGCGCGGGCCAAAAGCTTGACGCCGCCGGCTTCACGGATGCCAGCGGCCGCGCCATTACCGGCGGACGCACCGCCGCCCATCGCGAGTTTCTTGCGCGCATCGGAGAGATCGCGTTCGAGTTTCTTGCGCTCTTCCATCAGCGCCACGATGCGCGCCGGCATCTCGTCGACCGAGGTGCGCAGCTCGGAGGCCGCATTCTTCGCCAGAATCATCGTGTCGTTGGCGTGCTTGCGCGCGTGACGGCCGGTCAGCGCCTCGATGCGCCGCACGCCGGAGGCGACCGCGCTTTCGCCGGTCACCGAAATGAGCCCGATATCCCCGGTGCGGCGCACATGGGTGCCGCCGCATAGTTCGACCGACCAGCCGAGCGCGTTCTGCCCCTGCTCGCGCGGACCCTTGCCCATCGAGACGACGCGAACCTCATCACCGTATTTCTCGCCGAACAGGGCGCGCGCCCCTGCTTCGCGGGCATCGTCCACCGCCATCAGCCGCGTCGTCACCTCGTCGTTTTCCAGCACAACCTCGTTGGCGATGTCTTCCACACGCGCCAGTTCTTCCGCCGTGATCGGCTTCGGATGCACGAAGTCGAAGCGCAGGCGATCGGGCGCCACCAGCGAACCGCGCTGGGCGATGTGATCACCGAGCACCTGCCGCAGCGCCTCATGCAGCAGATGCGTCGCCGAGTGATGCGCGCGGATCGAGGCGCGCCGGCCGTGATCGACTTCGAGCTGCAGCGGCGTGCCGACCTTCAGCGTGCCCTGCTCCACCGTGCCGACATGCACGAACAGGTCGCCGGCCTTCTTCTGGGTATCGGTGACGCGGAATTTGACGCCCTCGCCTGTCAGCACGCCGGTGTCGCCGACCTGGCCGCCCGACTCCGCGTAGAATGGCGTCTGGTTCAGCACGATCGAACCAGTCTCGCCGGACTTCAGGCTGTCGGCATCCTTGCCATCCTTCACCAGCGCGGTGACCACGCCCTCGGCGCGCTCGGTGTCGTAACCGAGGAATTCGGTGGCGCCGAGCTTTTCACGCAGCGGAAACCAGATGGTTTCGCTGGCGGCATCGCCCGAGCCCGACCACGACGCGCGCGCCTTGACGCGCTGCCGCTCCATCGCATCGGTGAACGAAGCCTGGTCGACGCTGATGCCGCGCGACTTCAGCGCGTCCTGCGTCAGGTCCAGCGGGAAGCCATAGGTGTCGTACAGCGTGAAGGCCGTGTCGCCGTCGAACATGTCGCCCTTCTTCAGGCCGGCGCTCTTCTCGTCGAGGATGGTAAGGCCGCGCGACAGCGTCTTGCGGAAGCGGGTCTCTTCCAGCCGCAGCGTTTCCTCGATCAGCTTTTCGGCGCGCACCAGGTCCGGATAGGCCTGCCCCATCTCGCGCACCAGCGCCCAGACCAGCCGATGCATCATCGGCTCGCCGGCGCCGAGCAGTTGCGCGTGGCGCATGGCGCGGCGCATGATCCGGCGCAGCACATAGCCACGGCCCTCGTTCGACGGCAGCACGCCGTCGGCAACGAGGAAGGCCGAGGAACGCAGATGGTCCGCGATGACGCGGAACGATGCCACGTTCTGCTCGTCCGGCCCGCGCCCGAGCGCGGAAGACGTCGCATCGATCAGGTTACGGAACAGATCGGTCTCGAACACGCTGTCGACGCCCTGCAGGATGCAGGCCATGCGCTCCAGCCCCAGGCCGGTGTCGATCGAGGGGCGCGGCAGCGGCTGGCGCTCGTCCTTCGTCACCTGCTCGAACTGCATGAAGACCAGGTTCCAGAATTCGAGGAACCGATCGCCGTCCTCTTCCGGGCTGCCCGGAGGCCCGCCCCAGATGTGCTCGCCGCGGTCGATGAAGATTTCCGAGCACGGGCCGCACGGGCCGGTATCGCCCATCGCCCAGAAATTGTCCGAGGTCGGAATGCGGATGATGCGGTCGTCGGAGAAGCCCGCGATCTTCTTCCACAGGCCGGCTGCCTCGTCGTCGGTGTGATAGACGGTGACCAGCAGCTTGTCCTTCTTCAGCCCGAAATCCTTGGTGATCAGCTTCCAGGCGAGCTCGATCGCGCGCTCCTTGAAGTAATCGCCGAACGAGAAATTGCCGAGCATCTCGAAGAAGGTGAGATGGCGCGCGGTATAGCCGACATTGTCGAGGTCGTTATGCTTGCCGCCGGCGCGCACGCATTTCTGCGAGGTGGTGGCGCGCTGGTAGGGCCGCTTCTCGACGCCGGTGAAGACGTTCTTGAACTGCACCATGCCGGCATTGGTGAACATCAAGGTCGGATCGTTGCGAGGCACCAGCGGCGACGACGCCACGACCTCGTGGCCGTTCTTCGCGAAGAAATCCAGAAACTTCGACCTGATCTCGTTGACGCCGCTCATGTTAATCCAATCGGAAAAAGGGGCCGGGTCAGGCGGCAACCAGCCTTTAACCTTCCGGCGGAAAGCTTTTAGACAAGGCCGCCTGCACTGTCCAGAAACTGTGCAGCCGGATCATGGGGTTGCCGCAGCACACAAGTTAGGCGGCACTTCCCGTTGATAATGCTGCAGCTGCGTTGACAGGCTTGGCAGGGCTGTGTTTCCTTCCTATCTGTTCGACGTCACGTCGGGAGAGATCGGCTTAAGCGCCGGCGCCGAAGGAGCAACCGCCCCGGAAACTCTCAGGCAAACGGACCTTCGTGACGAACTGACATCTGGAAAGTGACGCCGGGCTTTGGCCCAAGGCGTCCGCCGACGGGATAATACTCTCAGGCACAGCGACAGATGGGGCTTTCTTTCGGGTTTTCGGGGGCTGGTCCCCAAAACCCCTGAGGGTCCCTGAATGCTGGCGCGCGACGAATCTCAGCTACAACGCACCCCACTGCACGCGCTCCATGTGGCGCGCGGCGGCAAGATTGTCCCGTTCGCGGGCTACGAGATGCCGGTGCAATACCCGGCCGGCGTGCTGAAAGAGCATCTGCATACGCGAAGCGCGGCGGGTCTGTTCGACGTCTCCCATATGGGGCAGATCGCGCTGCGCCCCAAATCCGGCCAGGTCGCGGATGCCGCGCTGGCGCTGGAGCGGCTGGTGCCGCAGGACATTTTGGCGGTGGCGCCGGGACGGCAGCGCTACGCCCAGTTCACCAATGGTGACGGCGGCATTCTGGACGACCTGATGGTGGCGAATTTCGGCGATCATCTGTTTCTGGTCGTCAACGCCGCCTGCAAGGCCGAGGACGAGGCGCATCTGCGCGCGCACGTTTCCGATAGCTGCATCATCGATTCGCTCAGCGACCGCGCGCTGATCGCGCTGCAGGGGCCGAAAGCCGAATCAGCGCTGGCGAAACTTTGCGCAGACGTCACCGCGATGCGGTTCATGAATACCGGGCCGCGAAACGTCGCCGGCTTCGACTGCTTCGTCTCGCGCTCCGGCTACACCGGCGAGGACGGATTTGAGATTTCGGTCCCGGCCGCACAGGCCGAGGCGCTGGTGACAGCGCTTTTGGAAAACCCTGACGTAATGCCGATCGGTCTCGGCGCGCGCGACAGTCTGCGGTTGGAGGCCGGGCTCTGCCTCTACGGCCACGACATCGACACCACGACGACGCCGGTCGAGGGTGCGCTGGAATGGTCGGTACAGAAAAGCCGCCGCAGCGGCGGTGCCCGCGCCGGCGGATTTCCGGGCGCTGAAAAGATCCTCTCCCATTTCGAAAAAGGCGCGTCTCGCCGCCGTGTCGGCCTCCGCGCGCAAGGCCGTGCGCCGGTGCGCGAAGGCGCGCCGCTGTTTGCGGACGCGACTTCCAGCGAGCCGATCGGAAAGGTCACCTCCGGCGGTTTCGGCCCGAGCCTCAATGGCCCGGTCGCGATGGGCTATCTGCCGACACAGCTTTCCGCCAACGGCACCAGCGTCTTCGCCGAGGTGCGCGGCCAGCGCCTGCCGCTGCAGGTCGCGGCCATGCCCTTCGTTCCCAACACCTATAAACGCTAGAGGATTGTTCATGACGACGCTGTTCACTTCCGACCACGAATGGCTCCACATCGAGGGCGATGTCGCCACCATCGGGGTCACGGATTACGCGCAGTCGCAGCTCGGCGACGTCGTGTTCGTCGAACTGCCCAAGGTCGGCCGCGCGCTGAAGACGACCGAAGCCGCCGCCGTGGTCGAATCGGTCAAAGCCGCCTCCGACGTCTACGCGCCGATTTCGGGCGAAGTGATCGAGGTCAACGAGGCGCTCGTCGCCGAACCCGCGCTGGTAAATTCCGACGCCGGCGGCAAGGCGTGGTTCTTCAAGCTGAAGATCGCAGACAAGAGCGAACTCGGCGGCCTGATGGATGAAGCCGCATACAAGGCCCATACGGCTTGAGGATACGACCCAACATATCCGCCGTCATGGCCGGGCTTGTCCCGGGCATGACGGAGTGACTGTCTCCGCTACATGACGAGGATTCCCATGAACGCGCCGCTGAAGACCACCGCCGAGGCCACCACCGATTTCGTCCGCCGCCACATCGGCCCCTCGCCCCGCGACATCGCTGCGATGCTGCAGACCGTCGGCGCCAGCAGCCTCGCCGAGCTCATGAGCCAGACGCTGCCCGCCTCGATCCGGCAGAAGGCGCCGCTCGATCTCGGCCGCGCCTTCAGCGAAACCGAGGCGCTGACCCATGTGCGCGAATTCGCCGCGCAGAACCAGGTCTTCACCTCGCTGATCGGCCAAGGCTATTCGGGCATTCTTCTGCCCGCGGTGATCCAGCGCAACATCCTGGAAAACCCCGCCTGGTACACGGCCTATACGCCGTACCAGCCGGAGATCAGCCAGGGCCGGCTGGAAGCGCTGTTCAATTTCCAGACCACGATCTGCGACCTCACCGGGCTCGACGTCGCCAACGCCTCGCTGCTCGATGAAGGCACCGCGGCGGCCGAAGCCATGGCGCTGGCCGAACGCGCCGCGCAGGCGAAGACAAAATCCTTCTTCGTCGACAAGGACGTACACCCGCAGACGCTCGCCGTGCTGCGCACCCGCGCCGAGCCGCTGGGCTGGAAGCTGATCGTCGGCGATCCGCTCGCCGATCTCGACGGCGCCGAGGTGTTCGGCGGCCTGCTGCAATACCCGGGCTCATCGGGCGCGGTGCGCGACTTGCGGCCCGCGATCGCAGCGTTGCACGCCAAGGGGGCGCTCGCCGTCATGGCCGCCGATCTCTTGGCGTTGACGCTGATCGTCTCGCCCGGCGAACTCGGCGCCGATATCGCCATCGGTTCGGCGCAGCGTTTTGGTGTGCCGATGGGCTATGGCGGCCCGCACGCGGCCTACATGTCGGTGCGCGACGCGCTAAAACGCTCGCTGCCCGGCCGCATCGTCGGCCTTTCGGTGGATTCGCGCGGGGCGCCGGCCTATCGGCTGGCGCTGCAGACCCGCGAGCAGCATATCCGCCGCGAAAAGGCCACTTCCAACATCTGCACCGCTCAGGTGCTGCTGGCGGTGATCGCCTCGATGTACGCGGTCTATCACGGCCCCGAAGGGCTGACGCATATCGCGCGCACGGTGCACCGCCGCGCCGCGGTGCTGACAGCGGGGCTGGCAAGGCTCGGCTTCGCGCCGCAGTCGCAGGCGTTCTTCGATACGGTCACGGTCGCGGCCGGCGCAAAGCAGAACGAGATCGTGGCGCGGGCGCTCGGCGAGAAGATCAATCTGCGGATCGGCGAAGGCGCGCTCGACGGCTCCCTTGGTATTTCCGTCGACGAAACCACCACGCCCGAGACCGTCGAGGCCGTGTGGCGCGCCTTCGGCGGCAAGCTGTCCTATCCCGAGGTCGAACTGACCGCGCGCGAAGCGCTGCCGCTCGCGCTGAAGCGCGACAGCGCGTTCCTCGTCCATCCGGTCTTCCATACCCATCGCTCCGAGACCGAGCTGCTGCGCTATATGCGAAAACTCAGCGATCGCGACCTCGCGCTCGACCGCGCGATGATCCCGCTCGGCTCCTGCACCATGAAACTGAACGCGACCACGGAAATGATTCCGCTGACCTGGCCGGAATTCGGCAGCCTGCACCCGTTCGCGCCCGCCGATCAGGCGCGCGGCTATCACGCGATGTTCAAGCGGCTCGAACAATGGCTGTGCGACATCACCGGCTATGACGCGGTGTCGCTGCAGCCGAATTCCGGCGCGCAGGGCGAATATGCCGGACTGCTCGCGATCCGCGCCTATCATAAAGCGCGCGGCGAGCCGCACCGAAATGTGTGCCTGATCCCCTCCTCCGCGCACGGCACCAACCCGGCTTCCGCGCACATGGTCGGCATGGAGGTGGTAGTGACCGCCTGCGACGCGCGCGGCGACGTCGACGTCGACGACCTCCGCGCCAAGGCGGAGAAACATTCGAAGAATCTCGCCGCCGTGATGATCACCTATCCCTCGACGCATGGCGTGTTCGAGGAGCACATCCGCGACATCTGCGACATCGTTCACCAGCATGGCGGCCAGGTCTATCTCGACGGCGCCAATCTGAACGCGCAGGTCGGCCTGTCGCGCCCCGGTGATTACGGCGCCGACGTCTCTCACCTCAATTTGCACAAGACCTTCTGCATTCCGCATGGCGGCGGTGGCCCCGGCATGGGCCCGATCGGCGTCAAAGCGCATCTTGCGCCGTACCTGCCGGGCCGTCCCGCGACCGACGGCAGCGTGGCGGTCGGGCCGGTGTCGGCGGCGCCGTTCGGCTCGGCGTCGATCCTGACCATCTCCTACATCTACATTTTAATGATGAGCGGCGAAGGGCTGACGCGCGCCACCGAAGTGGCGATCCTCAACGCCAACTATATCGCGAGCCGGCTCGATCCATATTTCCCGGTGCTCTACAAGAACGCCAAGGGCCGCGTGGCGCATGAGTGCATCGTTGATCCGCGGCCGCTCAAGGCGACCAGCGGCGTCACCGTCGACGACATCGCCAAGCGGCTGATCGATTACGGCTTTCACGCGCCGACCATGAGCTTTCCGGTCGCGGGCACGCTGATGATCGAGCCGACCGAATCGGAATCCAAGGCGGAGATCGATCGCTTCTGCGATGCGATGATCGCGATCCGCAGCGAGATCGCCGAGATCGAGACCGGCCGCTGGAAGGTCGAGGCCTCGCCGCTACGCCACGCCCCGCACACCGTGCACGACATCGTCGACGACGCCTGGAACCGCCCCTACAGCCGCGCCACCGGCTGTTTTCCGGCCGATACCTCGCGCACGGACAAATACTGGTCTCCTGTGGGGCGCGTCGACAACGTCTATGGCGACCGCAACCTGGTCTGCTCGTGCCCGCCGGTGGAGGATTACGCGCAGGCTGCGGAATAGCGCTTGTAGGATGGGTTGAGCGCTTCGCGAAACCCATCAACTTCTTGCTCGGACACGTGATGGGTTTCGCAAGAGCTCAACCCATCCTACCGATCGCGCTTCGACCGCCGCGTGTGCCGCACGATGATGGGTTTCGCTTCGCTCTACCCATTCTACAACGGAGCACACAAACAAAACGGGCGCTGAAGACGTCGGCAACTCAACGTCCGCAGCGCCCGTCTGTAAGTTTCGGGCCTTAACACCCGAAACGTTGCAGTCTATTCGTCGTCCTTCGGCTCCTCGCCGTCGGTGTCGCGCTCGGCGGGGCCGGCCAGAATCTGCTCGGCGATCAGGCCGGAGTTCTGGCGGATCGCGACCTCGATCTTGGCGACCATGTCGGGATTGGCCTTGAGGAAGGCTTTTGAGTTCTCGCGGCCCTGGCCGAGCCGCTGGCTGTCATAGGAGAACCAGGCGCCGGATTTCTCGACGATGCCGGCCTTGACGCCGAGGTCGAGGATCTCGCCCATCTTGGAGACGCCCTCGCCATACATGATGTCGAACTCGACCTGCTTGAACGGCGGCGCCACCTTGTTCTTCACCACCTTGACGCGGGTGGTGTTGCCGACCACTTCGTCGCGCTCCTTGATCGCGCCGATGCGGCGGATGTCGAGGCGGACGGAGGCGTAGAATTTCAGCGCGTTGCCG
>CADEDX010000237.1 GCA_902826195.1 uncultured Bradyrhizobium sp.
GAACGGCCTCGGCCGTGATTTTGGCTGGGCTTGCTATGGCGTTTTCGAGCGCAGCGGAGACTGCTTCGCGGGAAGAAAACGCGCCAGAAATTGACGAGAGCATGATCCGGAAAGGCAGATACCGTTTTTTCGGAAAAGGTCATGTTGGGACCACCAGAGATTTGCAGGGAAAACCGTAGAAATGGCCAATGTTGTCGTCGTCGGCGCCCAGTGGGGCGACGAGGGGAAGGGCAAGATCGTCGACTGGCTGTCGGAGCAGGCCGATATCGTCGTGCGCTTCCAGGGCGGCCACAATGCCGGCCATACCCTTGTCATCAATGGCGAGACCTACAAGCTGGCGCTGCTGCCTTCGGGCGTGCTGCGGCCTTCGAAGCTGGCGGTGATCGGCAATGGCGTGGTGTTCGACCCCCAGGCTTTCCTCGACGAGGTGGCCAAGCTGAGGGGCCAGGGCGTCGCCATCAGCCCGGAAAACCTGCGCGTCGCCGAGAACGTCACCCTGATCCTGCCGCTGCACCGCGAACTCGACGCGCTGCGCGAATCCGCCAACACCGCCACTGCGATAGGCACGACCCGCCGCGGCATTGGCCCGGCCTATGAAGACAAGGTCGGCCGCCGCGCCATCCGCCTGATGGATCTCGCCGACCTCGACACGCTGCCGCACAAGATCGACCGCCTGCTGGCGCATCACAACGCGCTGCGCCGCGGCCTCAACCTGGAGGAGTTCGACGGCGGCTCGATCCTCAAGGAGCTCAGCGCGCTGGCGCCGAAGCTTTTGCCCTACACGGAGACGGTGTGGCGGCTGCTCGACACCAAGCGCCGCGAGGGCAAGCGCATCCTGTTCGAAGGCGCGCAGGGCGCGCTGCTGGACGTCGATCACGGCACCTATCCTTACGTCACCTCGTCCAACACGGTCGCGGCGCAGGCGGCGACCGGCACCGGCATGGGCCCCGGCGCGGTTGGCTACGTGCTCGGCATCTGCAAGGCCTATACGACCCGGGTCGGCCAGGGCCCGTTCCCGACCGAACTCAACGACGAGATCGGCGAGGAGATCGGTCGCCGCGGCAAGGAGTTCGGCGTCAACACCGGCCGCAAGCGCCGCTGCGGCTGGTTCGACGCCGTGCTCGTACGCCAGACCGTCCGGACCTGCGGCATCACGGGGCTCGCATTGACCAAGCTCGATATTCTGGATGGCTTTGAAACCATCGAGGTGTGCACCGGGTATATGCTCGACGGTAAGGAAATTGACCATCTGCCGGCAGGCGAGGGCGCCCAGGCCCGTGTGGTGCCCATTTATGAGACAATCGAAGGCTGGAAGGAGCCGACCGCGAACGCCCGCTCCTGGGCGGATTTGCCGGCGCAGGCCATTAAATATGTCCGCCGGGTCGAGGAACTGGTGGGTTGTCCGATTGCATTGCTTTCCACGAGCCCTGAACGCGAGGATACTATTCTGGTACAGAATCCGTTTGAGGCTTAACAGGACATTACCGCCGGGCCTGCAGTATTGATGAAAAATGGCTGATTATTACCCGCTCATCGCACGCGCCATCGCCGGCCTGGACCCCAATGCGCCAGGCGAGAGCCGCCGTGCGCTCTATGAGCGGGCACGCACCGCGTTGATCGCGCAGTTGCGCAGCGTTCAGCCGCCGCTCTCCGAGTCGGAAATCACCCGCGAGCGGCTGTCGCTTGAGGAGGCCGTTCGCAAGGTCGAATCGGAAGCCGCCCAGCGCGCCCGCGAGGCCAGCCGCGGCGGCGCGGCCGCCCGTGGCCCGGAGGCTTTCCGCCGCGCCAATGCCCGGCCGCCGGAAGCCGCAGGCGGCCCTCCCGGTGGCACCCCTGGCGCGCCACCGCCCGGTGGTCCGCCGCGCCAGCGTCCGCCGTCGCCACCGCCCGGGCGCGAGGGCCGGCCGCCGCTTGGTCAGGACGAACAACGTCCGCCGCGCAATCAGCGCCCCGAAGCGCCGCCATCAGGCGGGCCGCGGCCTCAGGCTCCGCAAATCCCGATGCACGATCCCGGCCTGCCGCCGCCGCCCCCGCGCGGAGCTGGTCCCCGCCGGGGCCCTCAAAATGGTGGCCCGCCGCTACCGCCCCAGCCGCCCGGCATGACCGGCTTCCGCGACATCGCCGCCGACGCCGATGATCTCGGCCGCGCCGCGGCGCAAGCCAATCGCGCCGCGCGAAAAACCTATGCCAACGTGCCGTCGCCCTCGCCGGAGTTCGACCGGCTCGAGCCGAGCATGGAGAACCGCGGCGCCGATCCCGATGCGCCTTATTCGTACGACGAATCGCTCGAGGAGGCCGACCGTTACGCGCCACAGCCGCCGCTACCGCAGGCCACGCGCGACCGCCCGCGGCTGCCGCCGGACCGCGACCGGGAGCCCAAGCCGGCGCGCGCTCGCGCCGGCGCAGCGTTTCCATTCAAGAGCGCGATCGCGGTCGGCATCGTACTCATTCTGGTTGGCGCCGGCATTTTGTGGGGCAAGTCGGCGGTCACCGCGGTCAGCAGCCTGTTCAAATCCTCCCCGGTGACGGAAGCGGCGAAGGATCCGGCCGCGCCGCAGTCGCGCCCTAAGATTCCCGATCGCGTCGGCCAGCCGGGTAGCGAAATGGCGCCGGTGGCGCAGCGCGTCGTGCTGTATGACGAGGACCCGTCAGATCCCAAGGGCAAGCAATATGTCGGCTCGGTGATCTGGCGCACCGAACCGATCAAGGCGAGCGGCAACCAGAAACCCGACGTCGCCGTGCGCGCCGACATCGAGATTCCCGACCGCAAGTTCAAGATGACGATGTCGTTCCGTCGCAACACCGATACGTCGCTGCCGGCGAGCCACACCGCGGAACTGACCTTCATCCTGCCGCAGGATTTTTCAGGTGGCGGCGTCGGCAACGTGCCGGGCATCTTGATGAAGTCCAACGAGCAGGCGCGCGGCACGCCGCTGGCCGGCCTCGCGGTCAAGGTCACCGACGGCTTCTTCCTGGTCGGCCTCTCCAACGTCGATTCCGACCGCGCCCGCAACCTGCAGCTCCTGAAGGAGCGCTCCTGGTTCGACGTGCCGCTGGTCTACGTCAACCAGCGCCGCGCCATCATCGCGATTGAAAAGGGCTCTCCCGGCGAACGCGCGTTCAACGACGCGTTTGCGATCTGGGGGGAATAGCCAGGAGATTGATCTTTGGATTGATCGCCGCGCGGCAGTAAAATGAGCCGATGAAAAACGGCCCCGGCATTGCACATGCCGGGGCCGTTCTTGCGTTCGGGCTCGGCCTCAGCTCACTCGCCGGCGGCGGCGCGCCTGCGTGGGGTGTTGTCGCGATCCATCACGGCACGGCAGCCGGCGCTGACGTTGGCGCGCTGCTTGTGCATGCAGGCGGTGATGCGCTGCACGTTGGGGATTTCATGGCCGCATAGCCGCATGGCGTCGCCGGTGCACATCTGCTGGGCGTCAGACGCCAAGGCAGGGCCGGGGCTTGCAGAAAGTGCCGTTACCGCGGCGGCGATGGCGGAGAAAAGTGCTACTCTGATGGTACGACGGAAGGTCATCGATGCGTTCCCCAAGGTTGCGCGCGGTGCTGGCCGCTCTTGTTCAGGGGCGCTGCACGCGGCTTGCACGGCCGCACGCGTCATCCATCACTCAGGGTGTCACCTGGTGTGGTTGCTCGAATTCTTCCGATGTTCGAATCAAAAAGTGCTGCGCCGCCCCGCGTTAATTATGCGCCAATGATTCGAAGCTGCAATGGCCCGCATCAACACTTCTTTGACTGTTGCGTGCACGCCACGTTGATCGCGGCGAGAGAGGAGCGATGATGTGGCGTTTTTTGGAAACGCCGGCGAGGGTGAGCGGAGCGCTGCAGCGCACAGCGCCGGCTCTCGTCGGCAATTTTCGGTCCCGTCCGTCCGCGCTCGCCAACCTCGCGCGCGTCGGGGCGATGGCTGCAATCCCCGCAGCATCCTGCCGTCGGCCTTGCCCGGTCCGGTTGCCGTAACGGGCAGGCTCGCCGCCTTCGCGATCGCAAACTCAGTAGAAATGCGGAGATTCCCGGCGCTCGAACAACCACCCGTTAGGGAAGCCGGGGTACGATGCGCGGCTATTGCTCGCACCCGGCCCAAGGATGACGGCGTGCGAGCGAAACGGCTGCTCGGCAGCGGATTTTCGAATGATCTGCTGCCGATGGATCCACGAACCACCCCCGGCCTCCTCGCGACGGCGCGGCGGTGACAAGGGAAGCGTTCCGGACCGTGTGCGTGAGGGCATGACGCGAACTTGCGGAATCAGGGCGATGCGGCCAGCCGGCACCGCCGGTGCGGAGGTGGCATGACCATGCCCGCCGCATCGACGGACCTGCGCAAGGAATTGAACGGCGCCGAAGAGGATGGACCGGAGCACGATGCCCGGATCTTCGGCGAGGTGACCGACCTGTTCCTGACCAATGTCGGCCGCCTCGGCGACTCCCAGATCGCGGCCGTCGACGGCGTTCTCGCACACCTGGTCGGCCGGGTGGCAGCGGACAGCGTGATCCAGCTCAGCGAGGCTCTGTCCACCATCGACCGGGCGCCGGTCCAGACCGTCCGCAAGCTTGCATTCCACGAACAGCCGCAGGTCGCGGCACCTGTGCTGCGAAACTCCGCCTGCCTGTCGGACGCGGACCTGCTCGAGGTCGTCAAAAACCGCAGCCAGCAGCACATGCTGGCGATCTGCGACCGCAAGGCGATCAACGAGGCGCTGACGGATGCGCTGATGCGGTTCGGCGACGTCAACGTCTCCAACGCGCTCGCCCACAACAACGGCGCGCGCTTCTCCGAATGCGGCTACGCGACGCTGGTCGGGCGGGCCGAGAAGGACGAGCGGCTGGCGGAAAAACTCGGCGTTCGCCTCGACCTCCCGGCTAACCTGCTGCGGGAATTGCTCGGCAGGGTCGCCGACGTCGTTCGCGCGCGCTTCCTGACCGCGTCGCGGCCGCTGGCGCGCCCGAAAGCCCAGACCGCTGCCGGACCGGCCTCCGCGCCGCGCAACAAGATCGACTACACCCAGGCGCACAACGAGCTCGTGGCGCTCAACCGCACCGGCCAACTGAACGATTCGATCGTCAACCGCTTTGCGGTGCGGGGCGAATACACCCATGTGGTCGCTGCGATTGCGCTGAAGGCCGACGTCAAGGTCGAGGCGATCGAACCGCTGCTCGAACCCGACCGCGTCTACGGGCTGATCGTCGCCTGCAAGGCCGCCCGGCTGACCTGGTCGACCACGACCATGATCGTCCGCAATCGGCCGAACTGCCCACCCTCCACCGACCGGGAACTCGAACAGTGCGTGGCGATTTATGAGACGCTGCTGCTGTCGGTCGCGCAATGGACCATCCGTTGGGGCTCCGATCAGCTGCTTGCCCGGAAGGGCGAACGGGTCGCGGCGGCTGGCAGGTAGGGATCCATCCACGCGCGACGCGAACCGGCGCCTTTCCCGGTCCCTGAGAGTCTAGAAGCGTTCCGGCCTGATCACGAACACATCGGACAAGGTGACGAACCCGATCCGGTCCTGGATGGCGGCAAAGACGGCGTCTATTACCTCGTCGGCGCGCGAGGGATCGACGATGCAAAGTACTGCCATCATGTTGGTGGCGTCTCCGATCTGGCCTTGCGAATGCCAGGCATTCTGCAAGCCGCGGCCTTCGACGATAGGCAGCACCGAATAGCCGGGGACGCGTGCCCGGTCGAGCGTGCTGACGAGCGTTCGCATCAGCGGCGCTTCCACGACGATATCGATGCGCTTCTTCAAATGATACTTCTTCATGGCGTAATCCTCTAGGATCAATGCGCGATCTGGCGAGCCATCGCGATGTAAAGCGGAATGCCGACCAGCAGGTTGAAGGGAAACGTCACGCCAAGCGACAGCGTGAGTGCGAGCGCGGGATTGGCGGCCGGCAGCGCCAGCCGCATCGCCGCTGGCGCTGCAATGTAGGAGGCCGAGGCGGCGAGCGTAATCAACACCGCAGCGCTGCCCGCGGACAGGCCGAGCAAGGACGCCATCGCGGCGGCGATCGCCGCGCCGATCAGCGGCATCACTACCGCAAATGACGTGACCGCCAACGAAAGGTATCGCCAGCCCTGCCGGAGCCCGCGTCCGGCGACCAGGCCCATGTCGAGCAGGAACAGGCACAGCACCCCGGCGAACGGATCGAGGATGAACGGCTTCAGCATCGTCACGCCTCGCTCTCCCGTGATCGCGCCGATCGCGAACGATCCGAGCAGGATGAAGATCGAACCGTTGAAGGCGACTTCCCGGAAGAACGCGCCGCTCCCGTGTTCGGACTTGCGCTCTCGATTCGCGATCAGCAACGCGGCGAAAATAGCGGGCGTTTCCATCGCGGCGGCGACCGCCACCAGATAGCCGTCATAAGGAACGGCCAACTGGTTGAGCATCCCGGTCACGGCCGCGAAGGTCACCGCGGAGATCGAGCCGTAATGGCCGGCAATCGCGGCGGCGTCGATCGCGCTCAGGCCGGTCGTCGCGCGCAGCAGTGCATAGGCGATGAATGGCATCGCGAAGGACAGCGCTACGCCGGCCGCGATCGCCAAAAGCAACGGCGCGGTCAAGCCGTGATGGCCGACCTCGGCGCCACCGCGGAAACCGATCGAGAGCAGCAAATACAGCGCGAGGAATTTGGCCACCGCCTCGGGGATCGACAGGTCCGACCTGGCCCATACCGCCAGCAATCCCAGCACGAAGAACAATACCATCGGTGACAGGAGATTTTGCATTCCGAGGCTGAGCATCGATCTCCATCCCGTTTGAAAGCGGACGCGGCAGCGCCACGGCCGCCTCGCTACAGGCTTTGCCAAGTCAATGGAAATTGATAACTGTTAGTTCTGAGATCAATTATTTCAATGATGGGGCCATGCCGAAATCGCTGACCAATCTCGATCTCGACCTGGTGCGGACATTCGCGACGATCGCCGGCACCGGCAGTTTCACCCGCGCAGCGGAGATCCTGCGGCGCCAGCAGTCGACCATCTCGCTACAGGTGCAGCGACTGGAAATTGCGCTTGGCCAGAAATTGATGGAGCGCAGCCCGCGCGCCGTCAGGCTGACATCGGAAGGCGAGACGTTCCTGGGCTACGCGCGCCGCATGCTCGACCTCAACGACGAGGTCGTTTCCAGGATCAACGAGCCGCAGATGCATGGCACCGTGCGGCTCGGCACACCGGAGGATTTTGCCACCCGGCATCTGTCCGACGTGCTGGCCCGCTTCACCCAGGCTTATCCGGCCGTGGCGCTCGAGGTGACATGCGATCTCACGCTCAATCTGCGCGAACGCTTTCGCAAGGGGGCCTTTGACCTGGCGCTGATCAAGCGCGAACCGGCCGCGGCGCAGTCCGGCGGCATCCGGGTCTGGCGGGAGCCGCTGGTCTGGGTCATGTCGGACCGCGACTTCCGCGCCGCCGAGGGGCCGCTGCCGCTGGTGGTTTCGCCCGCGCCATGCGTTTACCGAAAGCGCGCTACCGAAGCGCTGGATCGCGCCCATCGCGCCTGGCGCATCGCCTATACCTGCGGCTCGCTGGCCGGGTCGATCGCGGCTGTCAGGGCCCGGCTAGGGGTCACGGTCCTGCCCAAGGACATGGTCCCGCCCGGCCTGCATGTCGTCGACGGTGCGCCGCTGCCGGATCTGAAGGATACCGAAATCGCCCTTCTGCACCGGGACCGTTTGTCCGTCCCGGCGCGGCGACTGATGGAACATGTGGTGAAGTCACTGGGGTGAGTGTGGCGCCGTCGCCGGGACGGGAACCGCTTGACTCACCGCCGACAGGATTTGAAATAGCGGCGGCTGAGGACTGGATGCTTTGCTGCACTCCGTGCCGGCATTGGCGGAACCATTTTCCGCTCAAGCAGTAAGTCAGGCTTTCCGGTGCACACGCCCGCGCAGAGGTTGCCATGAAGCGTTATCTGATCTTCGGGGCCATCGGCCCGCTCGTGGGCGGATTCTTGATGCTGTTCGCGACCACGGTGGCCTCGGGCTACTGGCACGACACCAACTGGCCGGAGATCGGAAAATTCCTCGGCGCCTTCATTAAGACGCTGCAATACAGCTATCTGTTCGGCATCATACCGGCGCTGATGGTGGGCGCCATCGACGACATCCTCTATCACGTCAAGCGCATCCCGCCCGTGCTGCGCATGCTGATCGTGGCCGCCATCGGCTTTGCCGCTTCGTCATTGCTCTACGGCTCGCGCGGGCCGGATACCGGGACGACGCAGTTTTTGCTCTACGGCCTCGTCGGCATGGCGCCGGCGCTGCTGTCGTCCTGGCTGGCGCATAGATACGACGACGCGTCGCAGGCAGCGCATTCGACGTAAGGTCTCTCGTCGTACCTGCGAACGCAGGGACCACGACCGGTTGGGCTGGCGGCCGATGCCAGCAAAAACGGCGGACCTTTTCGATCCGCCGCCGTTGATGCCGTATCGTTGCCTGATGAAAGTTCATCTCCCGTTGGCACGGCAGCGCCCGTAGGGGCCGGGATACCAGCCGCGCGGGCAGGCGTGCAGCCACGGCCTTGCGTAGTTGCGGCGGCACCCGCCATAGGGACCGCGGTGCCAGCCACGGCCGCAGCCGCCGGCGACCTCGATGACATCGCTGTTGGTCGCGGGCGCGAGCGGCGCCAGCGGCATCGCATGGGCGACGCCTGCCATCATGCCGAAAGCGAAAACGGTAGCGATCACTCTGTTCATCAATTCCTCCCGATAGGTTCAGCCGGATATCACGATCAGCCGCCGGCAAACGCGATGCCGGCGCGGACCTCGCCGATCGCCTGATCGATCAGGCCCATCGCCTTTTCGCGGTGGCCGCCCTTGTTCGGCGTCGCGGCGGCGAGTTCGGCGCGGGCCGATTGCAACAGGCCGATGCTGGCGGTCATGTGCGGCTGCGCGCCGATGGCGTAGCCGATGCCCATGCTGGCGGCGATCGCAGCGCCGAGCAGCGCCTTGCGGGCGAAGGATGTCGTCATCTCCTGGTCTCCTCTGACGTTTTTCAAATCGCGGGCGATGCCGTTTTCGGAATGCGGCAGCCGCGCCGGGATAAGCCCTGCCGAACTCTGTGTCTTGGACTGGCAAGCGCTGGAGGATTCGAGACTTGGACTGTCCGGCGCTGTTTCCTTCACGGCGGCGTGTTGCTACGCTGGCTTCAGCCGGCATTCATCCGCCAGTTGCAAGACTGCCCGTGTTGCCACGAAAAATTCCCGCCGATGCCTGTTCTCAAGAAGATGCTCTCGACCGACCTGCTGCCGCCGGGGCTGAGCGAGCGGCAGCGCGTCATGTTTTTCGCCGAACTGTTCGAGCATTTCTCCAACACCGGCGAACTCGTCCCGGCCGACGACGTGCCGTTTCGCGCCGCAATGAATTCGATCCATGTCGGCACCACCTTGCTCGGCCGCTGCGACGGCACGTTCACCACGGTTCGGCGCGACAAGCGTCAGGTGCTGGCGACCAA
>CADEDX010000238.1 GCA_902826195.1 uncultured Bradyrhizobium sp.
GGCCCCGGCAATGCCGGAGCCGCTGTGGGTAAATTGTTGTGCAATCAGCGGACGGTGCGGCCGAGATCGGCGCGGCGATCCGTGATCGGCAGTACGATCACCTTGGTGCCGACGCTGACCCGCGAATAGAGATCGCTGACGTCTTCGTTGGTGAGGCGCAGGCAGCCCGAGGAAACGCGCGTGCCGATCGTTTCCGGCGCGTTGGTGCCGTGGATGCGGTAGATGGTATTGCCGAGATACATCGCGCGGGCGCCGAGCGGGTTGCCCGGGCCGCCAGTCATGTGGCGCGGCAGATAGGGCTGGCGGGCGATCATTTCCGGGGGTGGGGTCCAGGCCGGCCATTCGGCCTTGCGGGTGATGGTCTGGGTGCCGGACCAGGTGAAGCCGTCGCGGCCGATGCCGATGCCGTAACGCATCGCCTGGCCGTTGCCGAGCACGAGGTAGAGGTAGGTGTTGGGGGTATCGATGATGATCGTGCCGGGCGCCTCGCGGGACGGGTAGCTCACGACCTGGCGACGCAGGCGGGCCGGCAGTTCGACCGATCGGTCCTCTTCATACTGAGGCTCGACCTGCACCGGCGGCGGGGCGGCTTCGATCTGCGGCAGGAAGAACGGAAACAGCGGCGGCGGAGCTGCCGTTGCGGGAGCGGAAAATGCCGTCGCGCCGATCGCCAGCGCACTCAAGGCGGCGGCGGCAACACGGCTGTTGCGCAGAAATGAATTAAACATTGGTCGTCCCCTGTTCTAACGCCCAGGCGCACCGTTTTCGGCGCGTCGTTATGCAGAATGTGTACAGGAGAACCGTTTCGGGACATTTGCACAATGTCGCCAAAATGATTTCGTCGCGTTAGGGAATTGTTTCGTTAAGGTTTCGTTGCTCGCCGGAGTCCCCTCTCCCACACAAGGGGAGATGAAGAACCAAGCAAGGTCTAGCCCGCGCGCATCCGCGGCATGCCGGCTCCGCCGGCGCTGAGCACGGTGCGGCGGTCGGCGACCGCGTGATGGAATTGCTCGAGCGCCAATCCGATCACCGAGAGGTCGCCGTCCTCGATGGTGCCGTCATCGTAGCAATTGAACGCTTCCCGCAGCATGCGGTCGGCGGCACCCTGCATTTCCACCAGTTCGTCGGGTGTTTCGGCGTTGCGCACCCTGGAAATCAATGCGAGCAACTGATCGCGGTGGGCGATGTATTGATCGCGCTCGTCCTTGTACCAGTAATGCTTGAACCACGCGCCGGCCGATCCCAGGCCCGAGACGATCAGCACCGCGAACCAGATGTAGTCGGTGTATTTTTCCAGGAACGTTCGTTCGTTGCCGTCGATATAGGCGGCCGCGCCCGCATGCGCGGGCAGCGCGGCATCTTTGTCGGTATCGGGCTTTTCAATTTGCGAAGCCGTAGGCATTTCGCGCGCGAGCTGCTGGCGGTTGGTAAAAAGCTGGCGCGCGAAAGCGGCAACCGCCGTTTCCGACAATGATTTAGGCGCGATGATCAGGTGATTGACGGCGACGGTGTCGACCTTGTCTTCGGGCCGCTGCGGCGAGGAGCCGAAGATGCTGGCGGGAATTTCCTCGGATTCGTAGATCGGATTCTTCTTCGCGATCGCATCCGCCACGTCGACCGGCAGAAATTTAGGTTCGCCGCGGGCAGCCGCCGTCGCCGCGATCGCGTCGACCGTGATCTTGCTCTTGAGCGGGCCGACCGCCATGAAGGCGTCGACCGATGGATCGCGTGCCATCTCTCCGAGCTGGTTGGTGGCGAACTGGCTCACCGTGACCTTGTCGGGATTGATGCCGGACTCTTTTAGAATGTTGCGCAGCAACGTGACATTTGCCTGCGTGCGCCCGATCACACCGACACGATGGCCGGCGAGTTCGTCGAGACTCTTGATCTTGGGGGCCGGCTGCTTCTTCGAGCCCTTGGCGGCAAGGCCCGAAGGCGCCCACAGCACCACGACATTCTTGCGCAGGATGGCGACCGACTCGGCGTTCGCCGGCAGGTTCAGATCGCCGCGCGCCACCGCGAGATCGGCCTTGCCGGCCGCGAACAACGCGATGCTTTCCGCCGTTCCTTCCGTCGTGACCAGCGACAGCCGCACTGCGCCGTTCTCGCGTGCAAACGTCTGCGCGATGAGCTGGATAAGCTTCTGGTCCTCGCTGCCGGCAGGCCCCACCGCAATCCGCAGCGTGGTCGGCCGCAACACATAGTACAGCGTGCCGGCGGCGGCGGCGAACGCGAGCATGCCGGCGGCGAGGATCAGAAACGCATAGCCCCGCTGCTGGCGCCGGCGGCGCGATAGCGGATGGATTTCGTTTGGATCTGACATCTTACTGTCACGTTACACTAAAATGCATGGAGAGGGGTTTAAAAACATCCTTACGGAACGATGACGTCATACGGTTGAAATATCTGTGTCCCAACGTCGGAATTGAGAATCGTTTACGAACTCCGAGTTCGGCACATGAAGATATTGATTGCGACCGATGCATGGCATCCACAGGTGAACGGCGTCGTCCGCACGCTGACGTCGCTGGCGAAGAGCGCCGCGGCGCTCGATGCCGACATCAGCTTCCTGACCCCCGACGGTTTCCCTTCGATGCCTTTGCCGACCTATCCAGGCCTGCGCGTCGCGTTGCCTAACCGCGGCGAGATCGCGCGGCGGATCGAACAGGCCGCGCCGGACGCCATCCACATCGCGACCGAGGGACCGGTCGGCTGGGCCGCGCGCGCCTATTGCCGCCGTCGTAAGCTGGCGTTTACCACATCCTACACGACGCGCTTTCCCGAATATGTCGCGGTCCGTACCGGACTGCCGCTGAGCATCGGCTACGCGGTGATGCGGCACTTTCATGCCGCGTCTTCGACTGTCATGGTCGCGACCGACTCGCTGCGGCAGGAACTCGGCGCGCGGGGCTTTCGCAAGCTCGGCTTCTGGACGCGCGGCGTCGATACCGAGCTGTTCAATCCGCATCATCCCGTCACGCTCGATCTGCCGCGGCCGATCTTCATGACGATGGGCCGCGTCGCGGTTGAAAAAAATATCGAGGCGTTTTTGTCGCTTGATCTGCCTGGATCGAAGGTCGTCGTTGGCGACGGGCCGCAGCGGGCGCAACTCGAACGCCAATACCCGCGCGCGATCTTCCTCGGCGAAAAAAAGGGCGCGGACCTGACGGCGCATCTCGCCGCCGCCGACGTTTTCGTATTTCCGAGCCTGACCGACACGTTCGGCGTCGTGCAGCTCGAGGCGCTGGCCTGCGGGACGCCGGTCGCGGCATTTCCGGTCACCGGCCCGAAGGACGTGATCGCCGACCATCCGATCGGTGCGATCGACACCGATTTGCGTCGCGCGTGCCTGCGGGCGCTGACGATGTCGCGCGAGGCCTGCCGGAGTTTTGCGCTGTCGCGCTCCTGGGAAAACAGCGCACGGCAATTCATTGGCAACCTGACGGCGCTGCAGCCGAGCCGCGTGCTGCGGCCAGTCCGCCGGGCGCCTGCCGCAAGCGCCGTGCAGGGCTGATGCGACTACCACCCAACAAGTCATATGCGTGAGACGAAAAGGCAGAGTCAAACCATGGCAGACATCATCAAGCTCGACGGAACCAGGACGCTCGATTTCGACCGCGACATGGTCGAGCAGGCCTATGATCGCTGGGCGCCGGTCTACGACCTCGTATTCGGGGGCGTGTTCTCCAAGGGCCGCAAGGCGGCGATTGCCGCGACCAACAAGATCGGCGGCCGCGTGCTGGAAGTCGGTGTCGGCACCGGCATTTCGCTGCCGCTCTATGCGCCGCATCTGCGGATCTTCGGCACCGACATTTCGGAACTGATGCTGGAGAAAGCGAAGAAGCGCGTCGGTGAATTCGGCCTGAAGAACGTCGAAGGGCTGGCGGTGATGGACGCCGAAAGCCTCGAATTTACCGATGATTCGTTCGACGTTGTGATGGCGCAGTATGTCGTCACGGCGGTTCCGAACCCGGAGAAGGCGCTCGACGAATTCGCCCGCGTGCTGCGCCCGGGCGGCGAACTCATCATCCTGACCCGCGTCAGCGCCGATGCGGGCATGCGCCGCTTCATCGAGCGGCGCTTGCAGCCGGTGGTTCGTCCGCTCGGCTTCCGCACCGCCGAGTTCGCCTGGTCGCGCTACGCGCAATGGCTGGCCGGCGCGCAAGGTATGGAACTGGCGGAGCGCCGGTTGGTGCCGCCGCTCGGGCATTTCTCGCTGGTGCGCTTTCGCAAGGTCGGCGTCGCCGCGGCCGCGTGAGGCGCGGCAATGACATTGCGTCATCGCGTCGCTGTGCGTTGTCACATGTCATTACCATGATGTCACATGCCCTACATCGAATCTCATTAGACCCGGTCCCATCGAAAGTTTGGGGAAGAACATGATCAGAAATTTTCTGCAGGAACTGCGAACCCAGCGCTGGGACGACCATCGCTACTATCATCACAGCCGCATCAACCAGTCGCTGCACTTCGTCAGTGCCGCGAGCTTCCTGTTCGCGTACGTGATGCTGTTCTTCGATCCCATGGTGTCGGCGCTGGTCGGCTGGCTGGTGTCGATGACGACCCGACAGGCCGGTCACTTCTTCTTCGAGCCGAAGGGCTATGACCACGTCAACCAGGCGACCCACGAGCACAAGGAAGAGATCAAGGTTGGTTACAATCTGCAGCGCAAGGTCGTGCTGATGACGATCTGGGCGCTGTCGCCCGTGGTGCTGTTTTTCAGCCCGACGCTGTTCGGGATGGTCGAGCCCTGGGTCACCAACGCTGATTTCATGCGCCAGGTCGCCAAGGTATGGCTGGCCGTCGGCATCGGCGGGCTGCTGTTCCGCACCGTGCACCTGTTCTTCATCCGCGACGTCGAAACCGGCCTGGTCTGGATGACCAAGATCCTCACCGACCCCTTCAGCGACCTCAAGCTGTATTACAAGGCGCCGCTGGCGCTGATGAAGGGCGAACTAATCGATCCCGGCCTCGAGAAGCACGTCAAGCACGCTTGAGTGTTGCTGATCAATCGAAGAGCTTTCGTCATGCCCGGCCTTGTGCCGGGCATCCACGTCTTGAGCGTCAGCGAATCGCAATGCCGGCAACAGGAAAGACGTGGATGGCCGGGCATAGGCGAGCGCAAGCGACGCCGTCCTTCGGAAGTCTATGCCCGACCATGACGGCAGACGGAAGTGCGCCGTTAGCGTCCAAGCCGCTTGCGAAGCAGCTCTTTCAAAATCTGCCGCTTGATGTCCTTGTTGGTCAGCGCACCATCATGCCACCACCAGCCATCGCGCTTCATCTTGTCGGCCGCCGCGACGAAGCGGTCGGCGACCTCGGAAAAATCCGCGTCGGTGTAGTTCAGGCTGAAAATCAGCCGGCCGGTGCCGACCCAGCTCAAGGCCAGGCCTTCGGCGCGGAGATAGTATTGCAGCATCCAGTTGTAGCGAGACGGTTCGGTATAGTGCACCGTCCAGATCGAGGAGAGGTTGCTGACGCGGACCGGCAGGCCTCCGGCGGCGAGCTTCGCATTCAGCGCCTCGGCGCGGCCGTTCCAGGTGGCATCGAGGCCCTGATAGACGGCATTGAAATTGGGGCTGGCGAGACGACTGAGGAACTCGTCCATCGCCGTCATCACGTAAGGGTGCGAATTGAAAGTGCCGCGGGCGAAGCAGACGTCGGCGGGGCGATCGGCGCGATAGCGTCGCATCAGATCCTTAGCGCCGCAGACGACGCCGACGGGAAGTCCGCCGGCCAGGCTCTTGCCGTAGGTCACCATGTCGGCGCGAACGCCAAAATATTCCTGCGCGCCGCCGGCCGCGAGACGGAAGCCGACGAAAACCTCGTCGAAGATCAGCACGATACCGCGCTCAGAGCAGACTTCGCGCAGCTGCTTCAGCCATTCAGTGTAGGCCGCGCGGTCGAAGGCGCCCTTGCGCGAGGAATCGACCAGCGCGGAATCGCCGGGCGCGTTGGCGTTGGGGTGCAGCGCCTGCAGCGGATTGACCAGCACGCAGGCGATATCCTTGCGCGTGCGCAGCACATGCAGCGTTCGTTCCGACATGTCGGCCAGCGTATAGGTCTCGTGCGGCGAAACGGGATTGCCGACGCCCGGCTGCACGTCGCCCCACCAGCCGTGATAGGCGCCGGCGAAGCGAACGAGATGCGAGCGCCTGGTGTGGTAGCGCGCCAGCCGCACCGCCTGCATGACGGCCTCGGTGCCGGACATGTGGAACGAGACTTCGTCGAGCCCGGAGATGGCGCACAGTCGCTGTACGTTGTCGATAATGACGGGATGATAGGGGCCGAGCACGGGACCGAGCGCATGCGCGCGCTTCTCGGCTACCGTGATGCACTCCTTGTAGAAGTCGTTGCCGAAGATGTTGACGCCGTAGGAGCCGGTCAGGTCGTAGAACACATTGCCGTCGACGTCGGTGACGGTGACGCCGCTGGAAGATTCCATGAAGGCGCCGGTGCCGAGATTGTCGCGAACCAGGCGGCTGTACTGGAACGGCACGCGGTAGTTTTCAGTGAACTGCAAATCGGAGATGCGCGTCGCGGCTTCCGCCGTCATCTGCCGGCCCTTGGCATAGCGATCATGATAGAGCGAGGCGAGGCGGAAGAACGCGTCCTGGCGCTGCAGGGCGATATCGGCAGGCGCGCCATCGGAGCGGAAGAAATCGTCGATGTCGAACTCGTAGTGCGGCAGCAGCCGGGCGACCATCTTGGACATCTTGGAATGTCCGGTCAGCGAACGGTGTTTGGCGCGCGACAGCGCCAGCCGCGCCTTCAATTTGGGGAATACTGCGGCGGCGCTCACGGCCGCAGCGGCGGACAAAGAAAGAATCGGAAGGGTCGAATCCATGCCTGAAGCGCTAGCCAATCCTGCTGACAGATTGATGACAGTCCGCGGCCTTATCGCCCGCTTCACCCAGCAGGAGGATCTGAATTTCCTGTTGACCAACCGGATTCCGCGCGCGGCGCTGACGCGCTTCATGGGCTGGTTCAGCAAGATCGAGAATCCGCTGGTGCGCGATCTCTCGATTGCCTGCTGGCGGCTGTTTTCCGACCTCGATCTGTCGGAGGCGAAGAAGACCGAGTTCAAAAGCCTGCACGATTGTTTTACCCGCGAACTCCGCGACGGCCTGCGCCCGGTCGATTCCGATCCTCACCTCGTGGCCAGCCCCTCCGACGGCATCATCGGCGCCTTCGGTCAAATCGCCGATACCGAGCTGTTCCAGATCAAGGGCGCGCCCTATTCGCTGCTCGATCTGCTCGGTGATCCCGCGCTGGTGGAAAAGCACCGCAACGGGCGCTTCCTCACGCTGCGGCTGACGTCGAGCATGTATCACCGCTTCCACGCGCCCTATGACGGCAGGATCGAGAGGGTGACGTTCATCCATGGCGACGTCTGGAACGTCAACCCGATCGCGCTGAAACGGGTCGAACGGCTGTTCTGCAAGAACGAGCGGGCGGTGCTCGAGATGCGGCTGCCATCGGGCGAAGCGCTGACGCTGGTGCCGGTCGCCGCCATCCTGGTCGCCAGCATCCGGCTGCATTTCCTCGATCGCACGCTCAATGCGCAGAGCAGGGGGCCGACCATGTTCCCCTGCGACGCCGAGGTACGCAAGGCAGATGAACTCGGCTGGTTCGAGCACGGCTCGACCATCATCTTGCTGGCGCCGGAACGTTTCGAGTTTTGCGACAATGTTGCGGAAGGCGCTCGGATCCGCGCCGGCGAATCGCTGCTGCGGAAACCGCAGCTTTAAGCTCGATTATCGCAGCCATTGTCTCTATAGCTCGCGTTCGCAAGATCGCGGGAAGCGAATGATGGCGCGAACGTCGGTGCTGGCAGCAGGAGGCATTGTGCTGCGGCGGGCTGAGCCGCCGCTGGTCGCGGTGGTGCGCCTGCGCAAGCGCAACGAATGGACGCTGCCCAAAGGCAAGCTCGATCACGGCGAGACGCCGCGCGAAGCCGCCGAACGCGAGGTGATAGAGGAAACCGGTCACGACGTCGTGGTGCACGAATTTCTGGGCACGCTGGTCTACGAAGCCGGCGGCGGCCCCAAGGTCGTGCACTACTGGCGCATGGAAGCGTCGCAGATGCCGGCGCACAAGCTGATGCGCGATGTGAAGGCCGTGGATTGGTTGCCGCTGGAGCAGGCTGTCGAACGGCTGTCGCGCGGCCATGAGCGTGCGTTTCTGGAACAGGTCGGCCCGGTTGCGCTAGCCGCGGCGAATGGAGCCGGTGGCGCAGCGTTGCCGGAGACGGCGCAGCCCGGCTTGCGTGAAGAGAAGACAGCACGCGCGGGCTTTATCCAAAAGCTGCTCAGGTTCTTTCGCTAGCCCTGTCCCGGGTACGAGACTAACGCTGATCCTTCGGCGGCTTGCCGCGTTGTGGCGCTGGCGCTTGCCGCCGCGGCGCGACGGGCAATCCGGGACGCTGTATGGCAGGCGCCCCTTGAACGCCGGGCGCACGCTGCAGTCCGGGCACGCCGAACCTGTTCGGCAGACCCGGCCGCGCCTCCGGTGGCTGCGCCGGCATGGCAGGCTGCTGTGGCTGGCCGGTGCGCGGCGGCGGAGCGGGCTGCGGCGGCAGATCGGTCCGCGACGGTTGTCCCACACGCGGCGGCAGGCCGGGTTGGTTGGGCGCGCCGGGTTGTTGCTGGCCGGCGCGCGGCGGCAGCGATGGTCGCAGCGGCGAGCCCGGCTGCTGCTGTCCCTGCCGGTTCGGCACGCCCGGCCGCTGCGGCTGACCGGCGCGGTTCAACTGACCGGGCGGTTGCTGTCCAGGACGATTGAGCTGATTGGGCTGCAGCTGTCCGCCACGATTCGGCAGCGGCGGCTGACCGGGTTGTCCAGGCAGGCCATTCTGGCGCCGCTGGCCGGGCAGACCATTCGGCCTGGTCTGGCCGGGCTGCAATTGCCGGATCGGGCGGTTCGGATTGACGAAGGTGGGATTGGCGCGGCGGAATTCGCGCTGCTGAAACACGAGCTGGCGGCCGAGATTCTGCGTGGAGTGAAGCTGGCGGACAAAGCCCTGGTCGCGCAGGATCGCCGCCTGCGGAATGACCAGCGGTACCGCGGCGAAGCGCACGCCGCCCGTGCCCGGCCGGATGACGAAGCCGCTGGCGCCTTGCGTCAGAAAACCGAGCCGCGCGCCGGCGCGGTCGTTGACCTCGATCCGGCCGACCCTGCCGTCCGCATCGGGATAGAGCTTGACCGCGACGTTGTTCGGATTGCTGGCGGCGGCGCCTTCCGGCACTTCGACGGGCCCGGGGGTGCCGCGGATGCCGAGGGTTGCGGTCGGCGTGGTGATCTTCATGTCGCCGGACTTGGCGACGGAGGCGGCGACGAACGCCGCCGTGCCCCTGGCGACGTCGAAGATCGCGGCGTTGTTTTTGCCGCCTTCCTCATAGACGTAGCTGTCGATGGTGATCTTCGTGCTCGCCTTGAGGTTAAAGGTGGTGGCGTCGATGAAAGTGAT
>CADEDX010000239.1:0-6935 GCA_902826195.1 uncultured Bradyrhizobium sp.
GATCTTCGCCGGATACCTGTAACTCAACAAGGCGGCCTACCCCGGAGAAATACGACCGTAACGCCATCAGGATTTCGAGATCGGCGATAATCGGGCCGCGTTTGGCCGTCATCTGGGCTGTGTAACGCCTTGGTATGCAGCACGAATTGCCCGCCCTTGGGTAGGGTGACCGGCGTGGTGATCGAGCGAACTAGTAGCGAGCCCGCGCTTTTCGCGCGCCCATATATTCGACCTCGGGTGCGTGCAACGAATTGACCCTTCCGCACGCGCCATCAGGAGCAGCGCCAGCGCACACCGAGCGCGAGGTCGAGCATGTTGGCCAAAGGAGTCTTCGAGCGCAGGGTTGCGTGCAATTTACAGCCGGACGTGAGGACAATGCTCCCGCTTTTACGAGCTTGAGCTCCGCCGCGCGCTTGAGCTGGTGGGCATGGGTAGGAAGACGTCCAGCTTCCAAACTTGTCTCGATCTGGCAGGATCTGCGCTCTTCAACGAGTTCGGCCGGCGCGTCAGGGGGCGGTATACTCCTCGGACGAGAGTGCGATCCGATAGACAGAGATTTCTCCGGATTGGAAAAGGAGTGTCCCGTAATCGTTCACGAGGCGGCGGCTGAAAGGGTATTCGTTTCTGCCACCGGTAAAGGTACGAAAAAAATACGGCAGCTGTTCGGGCGGTTCACGTGCGATCACCACGAAGTCAACGTGAATCCGCGCAACGCTTCGCAGGAACGAAGGCCAATCTTCGAACGTGACGGCGTTCTGAAGATGTGGATCAGTTGTGAAAGTCCGCCGATTCACCCAAAATGCAACACCGCTTGATACCTTAAAGGAGGAATAGATCGCGGCAAGCATGACGTGCGCATGCTTTGGCGTGTTCTCGTTCAAATAGTGCCATACATTCCAGAACGGATCGTCACGCGGTGCTTCGGCGAGCCCGAAAGCGGTGCGGATGGACACTGGAACGTCTTGCGCTGCCCAATTTCCCCATTTGCCAATCCCGGCAAGTCCAATGAGAGTTGCCGCAACCAACACGAGATCTGCCCGCACGCGCGCGGTGATCCAGCTGGCGACCACGAGCGCCGTCAGAAAGAATGCTGGCAGGTAAAATCGCCAGAATAGGCCAGTGACCCCGAACCCTGAGGCAAGAAGTACTGCCGAGAGTATTAGCAAACCTCGCAACTCGTGCCGCTTCTCCAGAAAAATGGCTATGACGTAGGCCGCAAGCACCCCGAGCGCGACAATGAACAAAAGGCGCGCGCTCGCCGCTTCGTCGATGCCTGCGCCGCGCTGCCAATTGAAGTATCGAAAGAAGCTCTGGAATATCGCCTCTTGCTGAACGCTCCAGTCCCGCGCGGGGATCAAGCTTGAGAACAAGGGATATACCGGATTTCCGGTCACGTGCCAATTGCGAACGAGCCAGGGAACGACCGGAACGAAAGAGGCTACGGCGACGCCTGCCACGCGGACGCAAGTGATCGTGCGTTCTTGGCGCGACCGCCATCCATCGAGCGCGAGCAGCAGGACAAGTGCTCCTCCAGTAGCCAGCGCAGTGAACTTGAAAGAGCCCGCGAAGCCCGCGCACAGGCCCGCCACGATTAATAAGTCGCCCCGGCCTGGGACGCTTCGCCACACAAGCCAGATTAGCGCAGCGGCGATGGTCATCCACGCGACGGCGAGATCGACAAATGCAAGGTTCAAGAGCACAGGCAAGTCAAACAGAGGGTTTTCAAACAGCATGCACGCGACAACCAAGAAGCCCGCGATGGGTTGGCCGAGGCGGCTCGCGCACGAGAAAATACCGAGCAAACAAAAAATCCCCGCCCCAAAGTTGAGCGCCTTTGCTGCGCCGGGACCGCTGAGGGCGAGAGCCATCATATAAAGCATCTCGAAGCCCATTGGGGCATTTGTATGCGTATACGTTGGCAGGTATTCGAGCGTCCCCGCATCCAGCCAGCGCTTGGGTGCGGTCAGATGGTAACCGTCGTCGTCGCCGAAGGCTCCGACTAAGAGCCCACGGATGAAGAGCACAATCAGGAAGAGTCCGATGACGGAGGTCCAGATCCATACCCACTTGGAGATCGGGGCACTTCGTAGTTCACGCGCGGCGTCCGGTAGCCGGCGGAGAAGTTGCGCGGCGTCCGGAGCGACTAGCAGTGCTAATCCCCCGAGTGCGAAGCGAAGGCTCCACGGCGAGAGAATACCGGCCGCCCCAAGTGCGAATGGCAAATACTGTGCAAGTCCTGCCCCGAGCGCCGTGTATACACATGCTGCTTCCAGGGGACGGAACGGCCCGAGTCCGAAATTACCGAGACGGAGTGCCCGTCGCCCGAGCGCCGCGAAAAGGAGCAAAAGCATCCCCGCAACCAACGCATCTCGAAAGAGCGGAGGAATGGTGTTCATCGAAGCGCTCTTGCGTATCCAAACCAGAGAAGAGCAGGAAGCGGAAAAAATAATACTACTTACTTGCGCAAGTCTCAAACTGCTAATAAAATTACCGAATACGTCTAGCGTCACCGGGCAGGCAGCGGCGCCAGCTTGAACGTGTCGATGACGTCGTCGGCCGGCGTCGACGTGTAAAGCGTCAGACAACGATGAAGCGCGAGTAGTCAACGAGGATGGTGGAGGGGTACTACCACCCCCAGCCGATGACCTTGAGATGGGTGAAGTCGGTCTGCCGGAACTGATTGGGCGCTGTTCGCCTTGCACCCGAACTGCTTGACCTCCTTCGTCGTCGCCGCCCGCGCAGTATTGCCTGCAAACCTTTGTTTGCCCGCTCAAGAAACTCCTTCGACCAAGAGTAATACATGCTTTCGGCAATGCCTTAGCGCCGGCAAAAAAGCTTAGCTATTGGGTTCTCGCAGCGCGGCAGAGCGGCGCGGATCTTCTCTTCAGCCGAATACTGTTTTCGCGTCGCCCGACCGATGTCGCGGACAAGGTTCTCGGACGTCACTGCGGTGGAATCGGATTTTTGTCTCATCTTCGCTCCTTGGGGGCTTCGATAAGCCGAAAATCCTCTGTTCCTTAAAATCGCATATTCGTCTCAGGGGGTCGAAGCAGGACAGCCTCGGATGCTGTCGTGAGTTGTCCGGTTCAGGTTTCGTGGTAGATCAACGCTTTTTGGCACGAACTACGTTCCCCTGCCTCGCCATCCTGACGGTGCATCTCCGCAACTTCGAGCGCACGAAATAGCTTCCCATTCCGTGGCGACGACAGTGATCCCAGCGATTTGCGCCGGTAGGCACCAATAGAAAATTGCTACTTTAGATTGCTATTGCGGCGCGCGCTGCATCTTAGCGGCCGACTGCCAGCAGGGAGTGTCCAGGATTGCGAAAGATGGGTGACGCCGCTGTCGGCGTAGGAGGCGGTCCTCTCTTTGCGGGTCGCGGGGAATCTGTAAGCCATCGTACCCGCCATTCGCTGCCGCCATCTCGTCTGGCCATCTGACCGACGGGTCGATGATCAGCATGAGGATGCTAACGGTCGCCCGACCCGTGAAATTTACTTGAACGCTGCTTCTGCACGCAAGAACGAGCCCTGAGCAACGCCTAGATTCAGTACGCCTATCTGGTCATCTTCAAGCTTGTAGATGCAGTCTGCTGCAAAGCATCCTTGCGAAAAACTACTGGTAATTCTTTGGGTAGGCTTGGTCTGCTTGGCATGGCAACCTTGGCGCTCAACTTGCGCTGTCGGGAACTAACCCGGGCGGCAAGGGGTCTCCAATCGCTAGAGCATGCTTTAAACGATTCCCCAGCCATTGAAAAAAAACACGATCCAATACTAAATTGACCAACGCGCCGCGATATGTCTCAGTAGAAAAGAACGGCATCAACGCCCTACCATTCTCTTGAAATGGGGACGTCGTCGCCGAGGGCTTGGGGGGCGGCGCTAAATCCAACGTGGAATGCCCGTATTCCGAAGGATGCCTCGCGATCAAGAAGCGCGCCGCGTGGCGGCGAGGGCCCTGCAAGCGGCACCTGAATCCATGTGTGTGGTTGACATGGCCAAGCTTGAGCCTGGCGCAAGGATGAGATGCCTGATGTAGGTGTTCCATGCAATGTTTGTCGGAAGCTTCAAATGGACCGGAGATCTTCGGGCAGTCAAAACGTTTAGGGCGTTCTATCGTGCCGGTCACACTGGGCTCCCCGACCGTTTCGCAGTGGAATTAATGGTAAACACCGCCCAATCTGCCGCAAGCCTTAACACCGGATTTAGGTTCAATGTGCATAGCCTGTCGGCAAGCTGAAGGTTGTGATGTTGCCCTGGACGCCTGGCGTCGGGCCGCTCGCGCACCGCGACTGAAGAAGATGGGAAACGCGTCGCCGTTTCGTGTAGGTTGGCTTATAGTTTTTTTAAACTGGATGTGAGCCATGTTAAATGGCGCCGTGATTGCGATCGTTTGTTTCCCCGGCCTTTTGACGTTCGCCTGGTTTTTCGAGGTCGTCGCAGGCTACTTTGCCTTGCGCAAGAAGAGGACGTCTTCCGTTGCGGCACCCCGCGCTCTGTCTCATCGAACGGCCGTACTCATTCCAGCCCATAACGAGGGCGCGGGAATACTTCCCACTATCCACGACATTCAAGCCCAACTAGGACCCAATGACAGCATCCTCGTGGTCGCGGATAACTGCACAGATGACACTGCCGCGATCGTCAGGGCAGCGGGGGTCGAAGTGACAGTCCGCGTCGACCTTGCACGCCGCGGAAAGGGCTATGCACTGGAGTTCGGCGTGCGGCACCTCCGTCTCAATCCTCCCGACGTCGTTGTCATCATGGATGCCGACTGCCGGCTTGGCGAGAATGCGCTACGCCGCATGTCGGAAAGTGCAATGGCCAGCGGGCAACCGGTGCAGTCGCTCTATCTCATGCTGGCGCCGGAGAATGCGCCACCGGGGAACGGAGTGAACCTTTTCGCCTGGCGCGTCAGAAACTGGATCAGGCCGCTTGGCTTGGGCCTGTTTGGGTTGCCAACTCAACTTTTCGGCACCGGGATGGCTTTCCCGTTCAGTCTGCTGAGGGACCGCGACCTCGGAAACAGCCGGTTGGCGGAAGATTGTGCTCTGGGGATCGCTCTCGCATCGGCGGGGCATCCACCGCTTTTCGTCAGCGAAGCGAGGGTACACAGTCATTTCCCGGTGTCGCAGGCTGGCAGCGAGTCGCAGCGCCAGCGTTGGGAGAAGGGGCATCTCGAGAATATTATCGACCTGGTTCCGGGGGCTCTCGCCAAATCGTTGCGTGATGGAAACCTTGGGTTGGCTGCGCTCGCCATCGACATGGCGGTGCCTCCATTGTCGCTGCTGGTGCTCGTCACGGCCGTCTGCACGGTTCTCGGCGGCGTCGCGTTTGTGCTGGGCGCATCGCCAGCCGCGCTTGCCATTCCGTCGTTCAGCGTCCTGCTTTTTGTGCTCGGAACAGCGATGGCGTGGAGAGCCGTCGGTCGCGACGTGCTGCCGCTGCGCGAATTGATCCGTCTTCCCCTGCATGCTGTCCGCAAATTGGGCTTTTATCACGGGATTGCCAGCGGGAAGGCTTCATCGTCGTGGATCAGAACCGATCGCAAGTGAACGTGCAACGAGTTGGGTATTGGAAGTTACAATGGATAGGAAACGATGGCCGGTTACGAGTTCGGATTTATATTGGAACAGGCTCTCGGACACGTCACTCACGCCAAGAACCTTCTCACCAACGTTGCCCTTGACCAGGAGGTACGCGCGCATTGGGGACTGATTGACTTTGAAGCCGGGGGAATTGCAGGAAGGATTCCTGTCTACCGGAGCAATTGGACGGTGCGGGCAGGTTTACGCGCGCGTCGTCAGGTTGCCCGCATAAATGGGCAGACCAAACTCGACGCCCTGTTTTTCCACACACAGGTGCCCGCCATCCTCGCCCAGAGCTGGCTCCGCAAGATCCCCGGCATCGTCTCTCTCGACGCCACACCACTTCAATATGACGAACTGGGCGCATTCTATAAGCACGAGAAAGGTCCGGCCTGGCTTGAGGCTTGGAAATGGCGCCTAAACCGCGACTGTTTCAGGTCCGCGCGCCGGCTCGTTGCGTGGTCGGAGTGGACAAAGCTTGGCCTTGTGCAGGGTTATGAAGTGCCTGCTGACAAGATTACCGTTATTCCGCCCGGCGTGAATGTGCACGAATGGCGTCGACCAATGCCACGCGAGCCTCACGCCAATCCGGTCAAGATCCTCTTCGTCGGGGGTGACCTTGCGCGCAAGGGGGGACTGGTCCTTCTCGAAGCCTTTCGCGCACTCCGACACTTGGGGCTCGAACTTCATCTGGTGACTAAGGATCGCCTCCCAGCGGAGCCGGGCGTGTTCATATACAACAATCTCGCAGCCAACAGCCAGCCGCTGAAGGACCTTTACCATACCTGCGATATATTCGCCCTGCCCACATTCGCGGACGCCTTGGCGATGGTGCTCTCCGAGGCGGGCGCCGCTGGAATGGCGATCATCTCCACGAATGTGGGCGCGATCCCCGAGTTGGTCCGCGACGGAGAAACGGGCCTGATAGATCCGGCGGGCGATGCCGTCTCACTGACGCAGACACTCCGGGATCTCGCGACAAATCCTGCCCTCCGCATGACCCTCGGCGAACGTGCCGTGGCTCACGTGACTCGCCACTACGATGCCCCGACCAATGCCAGCCGTCTCCTCAGCCTGCTCAAGGCAGAGGCAGACGCCGCTCGAGCAGAAGGTGCTGCGACGTCGCGCTAATTTCCAGGTGTTTGGGCACCGATGAGAGCCGGGCGCAGATCTCGCGGCGAGGGCGTGGGTCGTTGCAGGTGACGAGTCTTGTGCTAAGTTTGCCTGCTCTGGCGGTTGGCAGGGATTCGAAAGTTTCCGCAGGAACTGGCAGCGTGTTCAATCTGTACAATTCGCTGCAAGTGTTGCGCACATGTCCGCTTTTGATGCCTGTTCTCACTTTTTCACT
>CADEDX010000239.1:6945-9446 GCA_902826195.1 uncultured Bradyrhizobium sp.
CAATATTTGCGTCTGCGCATGTCGTTTTTTAGGATAAATTGAGTTGAGCGAGGCAATTCCGGTGTCGTTGGATGCTGTCGTCGAAGATTTGAGGATCAGTGCGCTTCCGCTGGCCGAGACGGCCATACTTATCTGCCAGAACGCTGGGTCGGCGGCGGCGCAAAACGTCTTTACGCTGAATCTCGACCACGTCGTCAAGATGCGCAAAGATGCGATGTTCCGCGGAGCCTATCGGCGGGCCGGGTTGATCACGGCCGATGGCTTTCCCATTGTCCTGGCCTGCAGCCTCCAGGGAAAACGCGTTAGTCGCGTTGCTGGATCAGACTTGATCGCCCCGATCATCGCGGAAGCGGCGCGCTCTGGCAAGTCGATTTATCTCTTCGGATCAAGCTCGCAGGTCCTTACCAAGACGTCGCGGCTACTCAATGAGCGAAATTCAGGCCTGACAATCGCTGGCGTTTTCGCTCCGCCTCATGGTTTCGACCCGTCGTCAGAGGAAGCGCGCCGCTGCATTGAAACAATCGGCGACTCAGGTGCCGATCTCTGTTTCGTTGCCCTCGGCGCGCCAAAGCAGGAGTTGTTTGCCGATCGCGGAAAGAGACTTCTGCCCAACGTATCGTTTGTCTGCATTGGCGCCGGCTTGGATTTCATTGCGGGAACGCAGGTGCGTGCACCCCATTGGATGCAGCGTTGGAATTTGGAATGGCTGTGGCGGGCTGCCAGCGATCCGCGGCGGCTTCTCTACCGCTACTTGCTCTGTATGGCCGCTCTGCCTGGCATTCTCGCCCGCGCAGCGCTCGTGCCGCGGCGGCGTTGACATTACCGCTGACGCAGGGCCATACAGGGCAACGGTCGTCATCTTCGGCTCTTCTCCTGCGCCCGCCTCTTGTGCCACTCCCATGCCGTCGAGATGATATCATCGAGCTTGGTGGTGTGAGGCCTCCATTGCAACTCGCTTGCCGCGCGCCTGGAGTCGCTGATCAATCGTGCGGGATCACCCTGCCGCCTTTCGCCGAACTTCACCGGTACGGAAAACCCCGTAACACGCTCGACCGACGCAATAACTTCGCGAACAGAATAGCCGTTGCCATTCCCCAAGTTGAATGCGCGATGTGTGAGGCCCTGTTCCAGGGCCTTCAGCGCCAGTACGTGGGCCTTTGCCAGGTCGGTCACGTGGATGTAGTCGCGAACGCATGTCCCGTCGGGCGTCTCGTAGTCTGTGCCGAAAACCGTGATTGCATCTCGATCTCCGCATGCAGCGTCGAGAACGAGCGGAACCAGGTGCGTTTCTGGATCGTGGTCTTCACCGATCTCGCAATCTGGATCTGCTCCGGACGCATTGAAATAGCGCAGCGCTACTGACCGCAATTGGTGGGCCACATGGAAATCGGCGAGCATGCGCTCGACCATGAGCTTCGTTGCACCATAGGGATTGATCGGAGTTTGCGTTAGCGCCTCGTCGATCGGAACCCTGTCGGGAACGCCATAGGTAGCGCACGTGCTCGACAGCACAAACTGATCGACGCCGTGATCCCTCAGGGCCTCGAGCAGCGTCAACGAACCGACGACATTGTTGCGATAGTATTTTCCCGGATCTGTGACCGACTCACCGACGTAGGCGAACGCCGCAAAGTGAAGACATGCACTCGGGCGATACGTCTCGATGACCCGGTCCAGAGCGGTCCGATCGAGGATGTCTCCCGCTTCGAGAGGTCCCCATTTGGCCGCCCAGGTATGTCCTGACGACAGATTGTCGAAAGCAACGGGCCGATACCCTTCCTGCGCCAGGATCTTGCAGGTGTGCGAGCCTATATAGCCCGCGCCTCCAGTAACCAATATGTTTTTCGCGTTATTCATTTAACTCTCGCGATCAAGACAACGAGCGGTTCGGTCTCTATGAAACCAGGATTTCTCAGTTTGCGGTATTCTCGCCGCTCAGCCCATCGGGAGGCCAAAAATTGTGAAAAATTGTGAATATAAGTCAGTCGAGCCCTGTTAGGTGACGAAGCACGCGCGCAGGATTTCCAGCGGCCACACATCGCGGAGGAATATCCTTGGTGACGATGCTGCCTGCACCGATCACTGCGCGGCTGCCAATACGAACGCCGGGAAGGATGACTACTTTTGAGCCGATCCAAACATTGTCCTCTATGACAACCGGCTCCGAGGGCGGCAACTCCCAATGCCTGACGACATCGTGCTGATTGTTGTCCATCACAAACATGTAGTGCCCAAGATGACAATGGGAGCCGATCTTCACCGAATCTCGCGCGGCTATGGATGATCCGTAGTTGATGAATGTGTGTTCTCCGATTTCGATCCTTCCCGATTTGTAGGTAACCAATTCAATGGGCACGACCGTCCCGTTAAGGCTGACGCCTTCACGGAGTACGAGTTCGCCGCTACCCGATAGTTGCACTCGCCCTCGCAGCCGCACCGAAAAGGGTACTTTTGCCTTACCCCGCAGGCGCAATTGAGCGTTCAAAATATGAGTGAAGTCT
>CADEDX010000240.1 GCA_902826195.1 uncultured Bradyrhizobium sp.
GCAACGACGGTCAGCGCGTCATCGGGGCTCAGCTATAAGATAGCCAACGCCGACGAGCAGGATAGACAGCAGCAGGACAATGCAAAGCACCGCCGCCGCGATTGCCAGCAGTCCATGGTTGTCGAGCCATCGTTGCAATGCCTTGGCCAGCATTTCAATTGACCTGATCTTGATTTGCCCCGCCGCCCGCGGACAGGCTATTCAATAGCGGCCTATTCCCCTGAATGAAATACCCATCGAAGCGGCCTTTGCTAGGCATGCGTAGCCTTTCCTATCCCGGAGTTCTCATGGAACATCTTCAAACCCAGGGCATCAGCCTGCCCAGGCTCGGCCTCGGCACCTTCCGCATGCAGGGCGAGGCCTGTCGCGCTGCGGTCGAAAGCGCGCTCGGGCTCGGCTACCGGCATCTCGACACCGCCGAGATGTACGGCAATGAGGAGCCGATCGGCGCCGCGATTGCCGCCTCCGGCGTTCCCCGCAAGGACCTGCACGTCACGACAAAAGTCTGGAACGAGAATCTGGCGCCGGATGCCATCCGCCGGGCGTTCGATGCGTCGCTGAAAAAACTCCGGCTCGATCAGGTCGATCTCTATCTGGTGCACTGGCCGGCACCGAGAATGAATTTGCCCGGCATGTTCGAGACGCTGATGAAGCTGAAGGAAGAGGGCCGCGCCCGCGCCATCGGCGTCGCCAATTTCAACATCGCACTCATCAAGACGGTGGTCGAGGACATCGGCGCCCCGATCGCCTGCAACCAGGTCGAATATCACGTCATGCTGGACCAGACGCGGCTGCACCAGTTTCTTAACGCGAAATCGATTCCGCTGGTCGCCTATTGTCCGCTGGCGCAGGGCAGGGTGGCGTCCGACCCGGCGCTTGCGGCGATCGGGCGCAAACACAATGCGACCGCGGCCCAGGTCGCGCTGAAATGGCTGCTCGATCAGGACGGCGTTGCCGCGATCCCGAAGGCCTCGCGTCCGGAAAGCCAGCAAGCCAATCTCGACGCGTTGAAGGTGAAACTCGACGATGCGGACAGGAAGGCAATCGCGGCCTTGCCCAAGGACAGGCGGTGTGTAAATCCGGGTTTCGCGCCGGCCTGGGATTGATGCAATTCCGGTCTTTTCCGCCGGCCGGAATTCGGGTTTTTGCTACACAGAGGCGCGGCTCCAGTCCATACTGGATCGCATCCAAGGGAGGTCTTTTAAAATGCGTGAAGCTGTCATCGTTTCCTATGCACGTACCGGGCTGGCGAAGTCCGGCCGCGGCGGATTCAACATCACCCCGCCGATGTCGATGGCGGGCCACGCCATCAAGCACGCCGTGGAGCGCGCCGGCGTCGACAAGGACTATGTCGAGGACTGCTACCTCGGCAATTGCGCGCATGGCGCGCCGAACATCGGCCGTCAGGCCGCGCTGCTCGCCGGCCTGCCGAAGTCGACCGGCGGCGTCTCGGTGAACCGCTTCTGCTCGTCGGGCCTGCAGACCATTGCGATGGCCGCCAACTCGATCCGCTCGGACGGCGCCGACTGCATCGTGGCCGGCGGCGTCGAGAGCATCTCGATCCCCGGCGGAGGCGCGCCCAAGGAATCGATCGATCCCGACCTGCTCAAGGTCGCGCCCGACATCTTCATGGCGATGATCGACACCGCCGATATCGTGGCCGAGCGCTACAAGCTCAGCCGTGAATACCAGGACGAGTATTCGCTGGAATCGCAGCGCCGCATGGCGGCTGCCCAGCAGGCCAACAAGTTCAAGGACGAAATCGTCCCGATGAAGACCAAGATGAAGGTGGTCGACAAGGCGACCAAGGCCGAGAGCATCGTCGACTACGTCGTCGACCGCGACGAGTGCAATCGTCCCGAGACGACCCTGGAAGGTCTGGCCAAGCTCGAACCGGTTAAGGGCGCTGGCAAGTATGTCACCGCCGGCAACGCCAGCCAGCTCTCGGACGGCGCTGCCGCCGTGGTGCTGATGGAAGCCAAGGACGCCGAGAAGCGCGGCCTCCATCCGCTCGGCCGTTTCGTCGCCTGGGCGGCGGCGGGCTGCGAGCCGGACGAGATGGGCATCGGCCCGATCTACGCCGTGCCGAAGCTGTTGCAGCGCCATGGCCTGAAGATCGACGACATCGATCTCTGGGAGCTCAACGAAGCCTTCGCCAGCCAGTGTCTCTATTCGCGCGACAAGCTCGGCATCGATCCCGAGAAGTACAATGTCAACGGCGGCTCGATCGCGATCGGCCATCCGTTCGGCATGACCGGCGCGCGTCTCACCGGCCACATCCTGCAAGAAGGGCGCCGGCGGAAGGCCAAGTGGGGCGTCGTCACGATGTGCATCGGCGGCGGCCAAGGCGGTGCGGGCCTATTCGAAATTTACAGCTGAAGTTCGAGCGCTTTCACGCGCAACATCGACGGCAACAAGAAAAAGAAGAAAATGGCTCCGCGAGGAGCCATTTTCCGTTGAGGCGTGACGGTCTCAGTAGCGGCGCTTCTTGATGATCACGACCTTGTTGCGATGGCCATGGCCCCGGTGCCAACCGCGATGCGATCGGTAGTGGGCGCGCGCGCCGGGATGGTGGTGACCAGCATGATGGCCGCCGCGTTTGATCACGACGGTTTGCGCGTCCGCGACCGACGGGGCCGCGAAGATGAGCGCGCCGAGTGCGACGATAGCTAATGCAAACTTCTTCATTCCATTCTCCTCAAAATTGATCGGGAGTAGAACATCACTCCGGGGTGAACGTTCCTCTGGAACTCCAGGAGATTTCTGAATGGTTATTCAAACGCTCATGGTTGCGCGCGTGGGCGTTCGACTTTGGATAGTCCTGCAGGATTGGTCGTCTCGTAGTTCCGTAGGATGGGTTGAGCTCTTCGCGAAACCATCAATCCTGTTCGCCGAAGCATGATGGGTTTCGCTTCGCTCAACCCATCCTACGGCTCTGCCCACTGAAGCCTGCCGGCCGCCGCCGTCGGCCATGGATGGGCCAATGGTACGCCCCGCTTGCGGAACGCCGAAGCCCGGCGCATCATCGTCGGATAAAAATCATATCGGGGGGAGTGCTGCGATGACCGGATTTTCACGCCGTGATTTTCTTAAAGTAACAGGATCGGCCGCCATCGCCGCCGCATCCGGCCAGGCCCATGCCGCGATGGGTCCCAATGACAAGTTCGACCTGGTCATCAAGGGCGGCGACGTGCTGGACCCGAGCCAGTCGCTCAGGGGCAAGCGCGACATCGGCATCCGCTGGGGCGTGATCGAGGCCGTCGAGAACGAGATCCCGGCGGCCCGTGCGTCGAAGACCATCGACGCCTCGGGCAAGCTGGTGACATCCGGCCTGATCGACCTGCATTCCCACGTCTACCCTTACGGCTCGGCGATCGGCATTCCCGCAGACGAACTGGTGCAGGCGCAGGCCACCACCACGGTCGTGTCGGCGGGCGACGCCGGGGTCAACAATTTGGCCGCGCTGCGTCGCTACATCGTGGCGCAATCGCGCGCCCGGATTTACGCCTTCGTCCACATCGCCAATAACGGACTGTCCGGTTTCCCGGTCGCTGAACTCTACAACATCGACTACGCGCAGGTGGAAGCGTGCGCAATGGCGCTGGCCGAAAACCCGGACTTCCTGCTCGGCGTCAAGGTCCGGATGTCGGAGAACGTCATCGCCAAGCACGGCCTCGAGCCGCTGAAGCGCGGCATTCAGGCATGCGAAATGTGCGGCTGGCCGGCCAAGATGATGGTTCATATCGGCGGCGTCGAGACCAAGGAATTGATGTCGCAGATTCTCGACCTGCTGCGGCCGGGCGACGTGCTGACGCATGCCTATTCCGGCGCGCCGAACATCGGCGGCGCCTTCACCAACATCGTGCAGGACGGCAAGCTGCTGCCGGCGGCGCTGTCCGCCAAGCAGCGCGGCGTGATGTTCGATGTCGGCCACGGCGGCGGCAGCTTTGACTTCACGGTGGCGGAAGTGGCGATCGCAGGCGGCTGCGGACCGGACACGATCTCCTCCGACATCCACGTCTTCTCCGGCAACACGCCGGGCATGCCTTACCTGCCGAACGTCATGAGCAAGTTCATTCCGCTGGGTTATACGGTGGAGCAGGTGGTGGCGATGGCGACCACGGCCCCCGCAAAAATCATCAACCGCGCGCCAAAAATCGGCACGCTGCAGATTGGCGCGCCCGGCGACGTCGCGATCATGGACCTGGTGGAGGCGCAGACCTCGTTCATCGACACCCGCAACAACAAGCGCGAGGGCAAGCTGCTGCTGAAGCCGGTGCAGACCGTGATCAACGGCGTGCCGTTCGGCCGGCCGTATCAGGCGCCGTTCGCGGTAAGGTGAGGGGCGGACTCATAAGTGCGCAGCCAAATCCGAATGGCTGCGAGCTTATGAAGGCAAGATGGTTCGCGGCGAGTTTGTCATACCGGGTCGCGACGCGCCGGCATTGCTCGATCATGTTGAAGGAGCGCTCCACCAGATAGCGGGCCCGGGCTTCGCTTGGGGTACTTTTTTGCGAAACACGTTATTTGCAGGGGATAATGAAGGCATGGGTTTTGATTTTGGTCGTTTTGATTTTTGGATTTCAATCCAGACAAGCTTCGGCACAATTGTGTCAGGAAGCGTGCTATCAGTGGTGCGAGAAGAACCGACCCACCGATTCCTGTCGGAACGATTGCGTAGGTCGTGCAAAGTGCGGCCCGGGTTCATCGGAAGCCCGCATCACATGCAATGCATGGTGCGCTAAGTGTAAGCCAGATGCGGCTTGCCGAGATGCCTGCGTCCGTATGAACAATCGTACGGTTTCTGCCACTTGTTTGAGGTAGACCAGACCGTAGGGATCAATCGGTGCTGCTTCTCCAAGCAAGATCGGTCATTGCTGCTATGCATCCTGTGGCACGTTCGGACCCGAAGCGATGTCCGATTTGAGTCTGCAGTTTGCAGGATGGCGAACAAGGATCCAACTCGCTCACGAACCTCGATCTTTGAATACGCGCCCTAGCTTGACGGCCGTTGCGTCCTGATATCCCCGACAATGTCTGCAACCACCGCGCCCATCACCAGCGCGCCGCCGGCGAGCACCCGCAGCGTCGGATAGTGCCAAATACCACCCAGATCCAGAACGGCATCAGCGGCGTTTCCAGCGTCGAGATCAGCGCCGCCTGGCCTGACGGCAGCAGGCGCGAGCCGAGGAAGAACAGGGTCAGGCCGAGCGCGACCTGACAGCAGCCGAACATCGCGAGAACCATCAGGTCAAAACCGCTGACGGCCGTTATCCCGTGCGCGAAGGGAGGGCTGATGGCGCTGCCCAGAAAGTTCGAAAGCGCGGCAGCGGCGATCATCGGCGTATTCCTGCGCCGCCGCACCATCACGGTCATGGCCGCGATCGCCAGCGCCATGAAGCAGGCGAGGGCAACGCCCAAAACGTCGGCGCCCGCGCGTGCGCCGCCGACGATGATGACGACGCCGACAAGCGCCATCGCGCTGGCCAGCATGGTGCGCCGACGGGGAATCTCCTTCAGCCATATCCAGGCCAGGCCCGCCGCGAGGAAGGGGCCGGTTGCGACGATGATCGCGACATTGGAGACATCGGTGAGCTGCAGCGAAGGGATGAAGGCGATCATCGCCAGCGTCGAAAATGACGCCACCAGCCAGCCGTTGACGTCGAACCGGACCAAATCCCGCAGGCTGTCGCGGCCCTGCAGCACCACCATCAAACCCATGATCATGACGCCGGCGAACAGCCCGCGCCAGAACAGGATGGTCCAGGAATCATAAGGAAGAAGCCGCGTAAAGAACGGCGCGGTGCTCCAGAAGACGGCGGCGGCGACGACGAGGGCGATGCCGAGACGATGATGCGAACGCGCATCGGTCATCTCGTGCTCACGCGGAAGCGAGATCGAGGTTTTTGCCGAGCAGCTTGCCGACGAGAGGCGCAGGATCGTCGGGGATCGCATCGCCGCGCCAGGCCACGTGCTGGTCGGTGCGCGCCACGACGAGTTTTCTGGCGCCGGGCGGCTGCGCTTCACCGGCAGCGACATCGACGACTGCGAACGGCACGCCGCTGGCGGTCATCGCCTCCGCCAGCGGGGCGATCGAGACTTCAGGATCGTAGCGCAGCAGCGTGTAGCCCGGCCCGAGCGCGTCATAGACCGGCCGCCCGTCGGCCAGTTTGGCGAACGGAAGCCGGCATCCCGGCGTCGAGGATGGCGTGAAATCCGCCATCGTAAAGCCCGGCTGCTCGGCGCCGTCATAAGCGATGATCGGGGAGCGGTCGTAGAAATAGCCGAAGTTGAGCCCAGCGCAGCAATATTGCTGCACGTTCAGATCATAGGCGGCTTGTCCCACCTGCTGGCGCACGGCATCGCCTTCCGGCCCCGGCTGCTCGATTGCCTCCGGAACGGTGCGGCGCTGGCTCAGCACTTTTCCGGCCATGTCCATCGCAAAGCGCGACACCTGCTCGGTGATCGGCAGCCGCTCGGCCTCGTAGGCATCGAGGATCTTGATGTCGGCCCAGCCTTGCAGATGGGCTGACAACAGCCAGGCGAGGTTGGTGGCGTCGGCAATGCCGGCATTCATGCCGTAACCGGCATAGGGCATCCACAGATGCGCGGCGTCGCCGCAGATAAACGCGCGGCCCTTGCGGAAGCGGTCGGCGACCAGCCGGCGGCCAACCCAGTCCTCCTTGCTGAGGATCTCGTATTCGAAGTCGGGGCCGACGCCGAGGATGGCGCGGATCGAGGCGTCGCGGTCGACCGTCTCGAAGGTCTCGTTTTCCTTGTTGAGGTGATTGTGGATCAGCCAGTTCTCGCGGCCGTCGATCGCCACCATGGTGCCGCAGCGCCGCGGGTTGAGCGACAGCGTCATCCAGGCCGGCTTCCCCATCATCGCGAGCAAGGCGGGAGCGTGGATATAGGTCGACTGCACGCGCTGGATGATCGGCGTTCCCTGCAGATTGGCACCGATCGCCTTGCGTACCAGCGAACGCGCCCCGTCGCAGCCGACGATGAAGTCGGCGCGGATTTTCGACGTTGTATCGGTGTCGAGGTTACGAACCGTGGCAAGGATGCCGTCGGCATCTTCGCTAAAATCCTCGAACACGGTGCGGTTCAGGATTTTAAGCCCCTCGATGGCGGTGGCGTGCGCGAACAGCACGGGTTCCATGTGGATCTGGTTGATCCGGTGCGGCGGCTCGGCGGTCGGCCAATCGGTGTCCGGTCCGCCGATCGCCGTATAACGGTCGCGGCGGCAGGGAATCATGATGCGCGAGAGTTCGATGCCGGTCGCCGTGGTACGATAGGAGCAGTCGTTCGGATAGTCGGCGGGCAATCCCGTGTTGCGCAACTAAAGCGCGAGTCCCAGTCGCCGGAAGATCTCCATCGAACGTGACGAAACATGATTGCATTTGACGCTTGGCGGCTCACCCGCGGAGCGTGTCTCCACGACGGTGACCGATATTCCCCGCGTTGCGAGGTCCATGGCCAGCGTCAGCCCGACCGGACCGGCTCCGATCACGAGAACGCGCGTCTGGCTTTTGGAGTTCGCGGCCACGTCGCTTGCCGGCTTTTGACGTTCATGCATAACTAACGGCCATAAAAAACCATCGGGAGATTTGGATGTTTCGGTCGATCCGGCAAGGCGTGGTCCGAACTCTTGTTGTTGTCTTTTCGCTGCTGCCGTTCGTGATTGAAGCAGCAAACGCATATCCTGACCAGCCAATCAAGATCATCGTGACGTTCCCGCCCGGCGGGAGTGCCGACATAGTCATTCGTGCCTTGCAGCCCGTGGTGTCGGAGACGCTGCGCCAGACGATCGTCATCGAGAACAAGGCGGGCGCGGGCGGCAATATCGGGATTGGCGCCGTGGCGCAGGCCGCGCCCGATGGCTACACGCTCGGCGTCGCCGCGGCCGGCGTGCTGACCGTCAATCCCCACCTCAATCGCGCGGCGATGCCGTTCGATCCGGTCAAGGACCTGGCGCCGGTGACGATGCTGGCCGAAATCCCGTTCGTGCTGGTGGCGTCGCAGCAGTCGGGCATTGCATCGGTCGCGGACCTGATTGCGAAAGCCAAGGCGCAACCGCAGGGCCTGTCGATCGGGCATGGCGGCAACGGAACCGCGATGCACCTGACCTCGGCCCTGTTCAATCAAAAGGCCGGTGTCGGACTTCAGCTGATCGCCTATCGCGGCACCGCGCCGGCTTCCGTCGACGTTCTCGCCGGCCACATCCCGCTCGCCGTGCTGGATATCCCCGCGTCCAAGCAGTTGATCAACGACGGCAAGTTGAAGGCGCTCGGTGTCTCCGCCGCAAAACGTGTGGCCTTCCTGCCCAACGTTCCTCCGCTGGCGGAGCAGGGCCTCAAGGAATTCGAATCGGTCGGCTGGTTCGGTCTGGTCGCGCCGGCCGGCACACCGCCCGAGATCATCGCCACATTGAATGCCGCCTTTGTAAAGGCGTTGAGCGATCCGGCCGCGATCGAAAAGATCCGGGTGCTCGGCGCCGAACCCGCACCCTCGTCGTCAGACGCCTTTGCGAAATTCATCGGTAGCGAAAGCGCAAAATGGGGCAGGCTGATCGCCGAGGCCGGGATCAAGGCCGAATAGCCCGCCAGTGCCGCCTCATGGACTCACAAGGCGGCTGACGGGGCATTTGATCCCGATCAATGCGACGGCCCTTTCGCTTCGCGATCATTGCGGGCGAAAGGATCGCCCGTGGCACATCACGAAACCCTGTCCGAAACCGAAGCACGTGCGAGCCGTCCGGCGCGGCCGAGCCTGCGCGATGCGGATGGCCGGCTGCCGCACGAGAGCGAATTCCTGAGACAACTCGGGATTCGCGTCCGCGAGATGCGCGCGTGCCGCGGCATGTCACGCCGGGAACTTGCCCGCCTGGCCGGGCTTTCCGAGCGTTTCGTGGCCCAGATCGAGGCCGGCAAGGGCAACGTCTCGATCGTGCGGTTGCTGCGGATTTCGATGGTGTTCCGTCAGGACCGGCCGGCGGCCTGACCGCCGTCGCAAAGGGAGATCTCTGCGATGGGAGAGCTCGTTCTGGCGGCCAAGATCAGCCATGTACCGTCGCTGATGCTGTCGGAGGTCGCGGGCAGCCCGCTGCGGGGCGCGCGGCAGGGCGCGGTGAAGGCGCTGCGCGAGCTCGGGCGGCGGGCGCGCGAGCGCCGCGTCTCGACCTTCGTGGTGTTCGATACGCACTGGCTGTCCAATTTCGGCTATCACATCAACGCCAATCCACACCACCGTGGCGCCTTCACCAGCCACGAAGCCCCGCAGATGATTCAGGATCTGCGCTACGACCTGCCGGGCGACAGCGCGCTCGCCGAAGCCATTGCAGGCGAGGCGGCCGGCGCCGGCCTCAATGTCATCGCGCATCGGGTTGCGAGCCTCGGGCTCGAATACGGCACCATCGTTCCGATG
>CADEDX010000241.1 GCA_902826195.1 uncultured Bradyrhizobium sp.
TGAGCGCCACGGAGAAGAAAAGTTTCCTGAGCCTCGGCGGCGAAGCCAATGTGCATATCTGGGGACGGCCGGAGCTCGATCAGGCTGTGCAGACGCTGCGGCTGACCGATATCGAACTCGCCGTCGAGTCGGAGGCCGCCTTCGGGCTGCTCGGCGCCGCGGCGCGCGCAGCGATCCCGCATCTGCAGAAGACGCTGGCTGAAAAAGCGGCCATCGACCTCAAGCCGTTCGCCGCCAACGCCCAGAAGAAGATCGCGGCCGTCATCGCCGATTTCCAGAAGAACGAGGAAGGCCTGCGCGCCACCGCCGAGATCAGCAAGTTGCGATTGGCCGACATCGCCTTCGATTCCAGGACGCTGCGCGTCATCGCCGAAGCCGAAGGCGCCATCAACGTTTATGTTACCGCATTGCCGGCGCTGTGACCGAGGCGGCGCAATTTGCAGATGCGCACCGCCGACAGTCGAAAGCCGCCCCCGGTATCGCGGTTCAGGACTGGTAGTCGATCAGCAACGCTGCGAAAGACACGTTACCGCTCGCGCTCGACGTGCCGGTAGCACCGTAGGTGGTCGATGACGACGCCGACAACGATTCCTGCAGCGATTCCAGGAACTGTTTGAGGATGTCGTCGATCGAGGTCGTGCTCGACGACGTATCGTCGCTGGAAGACGTATCATCCGAAGGCGGCGGGCCGCCCGGAGGAGGACCGCCGGCGCCGCGCGGACCGCCGCCCGCCCCGCCGGGGCCGCTGGCGAAGGCCGCCTTGAAGATGCCCTGCAGTTCGGTGGCCTGGTCGCTGGTCAGCTTGCCGCTGGAAACCTCGCCATTGATGAGGTCGTCGATCTTCGATTTCAGATCGGCGGGCGAAGGCCGCGTGCCGCTGGCCTTGTCGCTGGAGCGGCCAGCTTTCAGCGCCGAATCGATATCGGTCAGGGCCGACGCCAGCGCGTCCTGATCGGACGACTTGACGGCGCCGGATTTTACTTCGGACAGTAACTCGTCCTGCAACTTCTGGAGAGGCGACTGATAGGTTTGGGCCGAGGCCGCCGAGATCGAGGTCATTGATGGCTCCAAGGAATGATCGAGGGAGGGTCAGGTGATCGGTCGGAGTACGCGTGGAAGACGCGCCGACCGTAGGATCGCTGGCCTTAACGAGATATTGTCGTCCGCGCGCCCGCCTGTTGCCCGGTATTGCCGCCAGGCGTTCAGAAACATCCGGAAACAAAAATCCTTCGCGCCACTGGGCGAATCACCGACAAAAGGATCGGCATGGCCCAGGCAATCCCCAACATCCTCGTCGTCGAGGACGACCGCGAAACGCGGTTGCTGATCGCAAAATACCTGCGCAAGAATGCCTGCAACGTGGCCACCGCATCCGACGGCCGCGAGATGGCCCGCGCCATGATCGACCGCCGCGTCGATCTGTTGATTCTCGACGTCATGCTGCCCGGCGAGGACGGGCTGACGCTGTGCCGCAAGGTGCGCGCGCAATCGCAGACCCCGATCATCATGCTGACCGCGCGCGCCGAGGACGTCGACCGCATCCTCGGCCTGGAGATGGGCGCCGACGATTATCTGGCAAAACCGTTCAACCCGCGCGAATTGCTGGCGCGGATCAACGCGGTGCTGCGCAGGCAGGCCGCAGCCTTTGCCGCCAGCGCCAGCCAGGGCGCGACGGCGCTGACGTTTGCCGGCTGGCGGATCGATTTCCGGCTGCGCGAACTGCGCAACCCGCAAGGCGCGCATGTGGCGATGACCAGCGCCGAGTTCGATCTGCTCAGAACGTTCTGCGAGCGGCCCGGCCGCGTGTTGTCGCGCGACAGCCTGCTCGACCTCACGCAGGGCCGCAACGCCGGCTCGTTCGAGCGTTCGATCGACGTGCTGGTCAGCCGCATCCGCCGCAAGATCGAGCCCGACCCGCAAGCCGCTACCCTGATCAAGACGGTACGCTCCGGCGGCTACATGTTCACACCGCACGTCGAGCCCGCCGAAGCCGGGGCACCGACCGCGGCGGACCGCTGAAGATGAAGGGACTGTTCAATCTGCGCGGCATCAGCGGCCAGATCGCAGCACTCGTCATCGTCTCGATCATAACGCTTCATCTGATCATCACCGCGGTTTTCCTGCTGCACCGGCCCGACCAGGCGCAGCCGTCGCCCGATCGCGGCCACGGCCCACTCGTCACGGCCGTGCAATTGCTGGGGGCAGCGCCGGCCGCCGAACGGCAGCGGCTATTCGAAGACATCGCGCGCGCCTTTCCGCAACTCGGCATCGGGATTTTGTCCGTCGCACCAACGCCCGCGGGCGACGCTGACGCGTTCAACCTGCACGACCTGCAACGGCGCCTCGGCGCCGACTATCGCATCGTCCCGCTGGCCGGCGACGATGGCCACAGGATGGGCATTGGCCTGCCGGACGGCATGATGATTTCGGTCAGCCTGCCGACGGACCGGCCACGGCCGCCGTTTCTCGGCAGCCCCTGGATGATGACGTTGCTGTTTGCCGTCATCAGCGTCACCTTGCTCGGCCTGTGGGCGGCGCGGGCGCTGACCGCGCCGCTGTCGTCCTTTGCCAAAGCTGCCGAGAGCTTCAGCCTCGACGGCGCATCGGCGCTGCTGCCGGAACGCGGGCCGGAGGAAATCCGCTCGGTCGCGCGCGCGCTCAACCGCATGCGCGAGCGCATCACCGCCCTGATCGACGACCGCACCAAAATGCTGGCCGCGATCAGCCACGACCTGCGCACGCCGATTACACGAATGCGCCTTCGCGCCGAATTCATCGAGGATGAATCCTATCGCGGCCGCATGCTCGACGATCTCGACCAGATGCGCGGCATGCTCGAATCGGTGCTGTCGTTCCTGCGCGACGGCCGCAGGCTCGAGCCGATGACGCTTACCGACATCGCCAGCACGCTGCAGCTGATCGCCGACCAGTTCGCCGATATGGGTCGCGCGGTCGCCTATGACGGACCCGCGCACGCCATGGCGACGGTGCGGCCGGACGATCTGCAGCGCGCCGTCACCAACCTGGTGGAAAATGCGGCGAGGTTCGGCGCCGAAGCGGTGATCCGCCTGCATGTCGCGACGGACCATTTCACCATCGATGTCGAGGACGACGGCCCCGGCATTTCGGATGCGCGAAAGCAGAACATGCTGGAGCCGTTCGTGCGCGGCGACGAGGCCCGCAACATGGACGAAGCGGCGGGCTTCGGCCTCGGACTGTCGATCACCAACGCCATCGTGCTTGCCCATGGCGGCGCACTGTCGCTGCGCGACCGGCAGCCGCATGGCCTGATCGTCCGGCTACGATTACCGGTTCGCCAGCAGGGCGAGCGTCTTGTGGCTTAGCTGAGAGATCATCCCCTCACGCGGCCAGCGCATCCGGATCGCGTTCCTCATAGATCGCGACCGCCTCGAAGCGATAGTCGCAGGCGCGGCAGAACCAGAGGAAAGAGGTGCGGCCCGGGCTGCTCTCGACCCAGTCGGGTCTCGGGATCGGCTTGCCGCATTGGGCACAGGGATTGCCGCGGGGCAGCGTGCTGAAATCGGGTTGAGCCATGGCGCATCTCCTTCATGACGTCTTGTCGACGACGTTCTGCTCAATCGATGGACTGGTTATGGGGTTGAATGTGACAGGATCACTGTCAAAACCGAATATCCTAGCGGCAACGCTTCTACACGTTCAGTGCTTTATTTGCACGACAAACACGCGCGTCCGCATGCCGCAGATCCATCATCTGCGCTCATGCGCCCCTCCGGGAACAACCTCCATGCCACACCTCTGGGATGCGTTAACGATTGCGCCATGCGCTGGAGCCCGCCGCGATATCGCCGGTTTTTCGCCACATCTGTGCCGGCTAGTGGAACTACCGAGGCCGCCAATCGTTAGCCGCCGTTCACAGAGATCATTTGATGAAAAGTTTCCCGAAGTTTGCGTTCGCCGCCGTCATGGCGCTCACGGTTTCCCCAGAAGCGATGGCGCAAAGCCGCGCGCAGTATGAGAGCATGGTCGCAACCCATGCGCGCGCCCACAACGTGCCGGAGGCGCTGGTGCATCGCGTGATCGTGCGCGAGAGCAAATACCATCCGAGCCTCGTCGGACGCGGCGGCACCATCGGGCTGATGCAGATCAAGCTGCCGACCGCGCGCGGCCTCGGCTACACCGGCGACGCCGCGGGCCTGCGCGATCCCGATACCAATCTGAACTGGGGCGTCAAATATCTCGCCGGCGCCTACCGCGCCGCGAATGGCGATCACAGCCGCGCCGTGCGTTATTACGCCGGCGGCTATTACTACGCCGCAAAGCGCCAGCGGCAGGAGAAGCCGTTCCAGATGGCGCCCCTTCTCGCCAGCGACGCCGCTCCGAAAATTGTCGCTGCTCCGAAAAAGCCGGTCGACGCGAACGCGCTGCAGACGGCAAGATAGCGTCTCTTCTCCCGGCCGCGTATAGCGCTCCCGGGCTTTGGTGCAGCGCTCCGCGCGGCGCAGCGTCCCGTGAATGCGGTGCAGTACGTCACACAGCCGCGTTGACACCCCGGCTCAAGCGCCTACATTAGGCCTTGTTCCGAGGGGTGCTCCGATGAGGAGCTGAGATACCGCAAGCTTGGGCTCGTTAGTCCGGGACCGCGGTGACCCTTTGAACCTGATCCGGGTCATGCCGGCGAAGGGACAGGGATGTACCAAAAGTCAGTTTTGCGGGGAAATTCCCCCGTTTCCATCATTGGCGCGGGCATTGCCGGCGCTTGGCAGGCGTTGCTGTTCGCGCAGGCCGGCCACCCGGTTACTTTATATGAGCGCAGCGACGCCGACATGACGCTGTCAACCAGCCACTGGGCCGGCGGCATGCTGGCGCCGTGGTGCGAGGCCGAAACCTCGGAACCCGTGATCGGCCGGCTCGGCATCCGCTCGCTCGATTTGTGGCGCGAGCATTTTCCCGACACTCCGTTCAACGGCTCGCTGGTGGTGGCGCATGCCCGCGACCGCGCCGATTTCGAACGGTTTGCGCGGCTCACCACCGGCCATGTGAGACTCGACGCGCAGGGGCTGCGCGACCTCGAACCCTCGCTGGAAGGCCGTTTCCGTGACGGGTTGTTTTATCCCGATGAGGCGCATGTCGAGCCGAGAAAAGTGCTGCCCGAGTTGCATGCGCGCATCGAGGCCGCCGGCGGCACGGTCAAGTTCGACTGCCATGTGAACGCGCAGGATATCGACGGCATCGTGATCGACTGCCGCGGCCTGTCCGCGCGCAACGAACAGCCGGAGCTGCGCGGCGTCAAGGGCGAGATGGTCATCGTCGAGACCAGCGAGGTCGAACTGTCGCGCCCGGTGCGGCTGATCCATCCGCGCTGGCCGCTGTATGTGATCCCGCGCGGCGACGGCAGGTTCATGCTGGGCGCGACCTCGATCGAGGCCGAGGACACCGGCGTCAGCGTCCGCTCGGCGCTGGAGTTGTTGGGCGCCGCCTATGCCGTGCACCCGGCCTTCGCCGAGGCGCGCATCGTCGAATTCGGCTCGGGCTTGCGCCCGGCCTTTCCCGACAATCTGCCGCGGATCACGGCGCACGACGACAGGATCGCCGTGAATGGACTCTACCGCCACGGCTTTCTGCTGGCCCCCGCGCTCGCCGAGCTGACGCTTGGCTACGTACAGCGCGGCGCCATCGACAATGAGGTGATGCGATGCGTGTGACAGTGAATGGCGAAGCGCGGGAGATCAACGCGTCGCGCGTCGACGCCCTGCTTGCCGAACTCGAATACGAAGGCACGCATTTTGCGATCGCCGTGAATTACGACGTGCTGCCGAAAAGCCGCTGGGCCGAGACGGTGTTGAAGAGCGGCGACGAGATCGAGATCATCACGCCGCGGCAGGGAGGGTGAGGATGGGCATGCCATCTCTCTCCACGTCGTCCCGGCGAACGCCGGGACCCATAGCCACCGGCCTCCGTTTTGAAGAAGGGCGTCTCCCACCGTGCCCAAAAGATAAATCACGCGGTATGGGTCCCGGCGTTCGCCGGGACGACGAATTGTGAGGTTCGATCAAATGGTCGATTTCTACGGCAAAACATTCTCCTCCCGCCTGCTGATCGGAACGGCGTTGTACCCCTCGCCCGCGATCATGCAGGACGCGATCCGCGCCTCCGGCGCCAATATCGTCACCGTGTCGCTGCGGCGGGAAGCCGCCGGCGGCAAGACCGGGGATGCGTTCTGGTCGCTGATCCGCGAGCTCGGCGTCACCGTGCTGCCGAACACCGCCGGCTGCCGCAGCGTGCGCGAGGCGGTGACCACGGCAAAACTGGCGCGCGAATTGTTCGGCACGCCCTGGATCAAGCTGGAGGTGATCGCCGACAATGACACCCTGCAGCCCGATGTCGTGGGCCTCGTCGAAGCCGCCGGCATCCTGATCAAGGACGGCTTTGAGGTGTTCCCCTATTGCACGGAGGATCTGTCGGTCGCGATGCGGCTGGTCGATGCCGGCTGCAAGGTGGTGATGCCGTGGGCCGCGCCGATCGGCAGCGCCAAGGGCATCACCAACCGCGACGCGCTGAAACTGATGCGCGAGCGCCTGCCCGATATCACGCTGGTGGTCGACGCCGGCCTCGGGGCGCCGTCGCATGCCGCCCACGCCCTCGAGCTCGGCTACGACGCCGTGCTGCTCAACACCGCCGTCGCCAAAGCCGCCGACCCCGTCGCGATGGCCAATGCATTCCGCCTCGGCGTCGAAGCCGGCCGCACCGCCTGGGAGGCCGGGCTAATGGAAGCCCGCGATTTCGCCTCGCCCTCAACCCCTGTGATTGGGACCCCGTTCTGGCATGCCGTATCCTGACAAGTTCTACCCGGTCGTCCACAACGTCGCCTGGGTGACGCGGCTGGCGCTGCTCGGCGCCGGCACCATTCAGCTGCGCGCAAAAGACCTCAACGAGTCCGAGGCGCTGCAGATCGTGAGCGACGCGCTGGAGGCCATCAAGGGCACCGACGCCAAGCTCGTGGTCAACGACTACTGGCGTGCGGCGATCGTCGCCGGAGCCAAGCATCTGCATCTCGGCCAGGAAGATCTAGCCGAGGCCGATCTCGGCGAAATCCGCAAGGCCGGACTGACACTCGGCATCTCAACCCATGACGACGCGGAACTCGAGACAGCGCTTGCGGCAAAGCCGGACTACATCGCGCTCGGCCCGATTTTTCCGACCACGCTGAAGGCGATGCGTTTTGCACCGCAGGGAATTGCCAAGATCGGCGAGTGGAAGCAGCGCATTGGCAACATCCCGCTGGTCGCGATCGGTGGCATCAAGTTCGAACAGGCGGCGGAGATTTTTGCCGCGGGCGCGGACTCGATCGCCGTCGTCAGCGACGTCACCCAGAACTCCGATCCCGATGCGCGGGTGCGGCAGTGGCTGGGACAGAGCCCGGGGAATGCGTGATGTGTAATGCTCGAAGGCCCGCGCCAATCATTCCGCCGTCATCGCCCGGCTTGACCGGGCGATCCAGTACGCCGCGGCGTCTCCGTCTTACCGCGCTGCCTCTGGAATACTGGATCCTCGCCTCCGCGGGGATGACAGCGGTGACCGTTTCTCGCTCAGCGATGCCAACGAATTAGAACAAGGAGGATAACCCATGAACATCCGCTCCAATCCCGACACCACGCTTCCCGCCGTCACCACCGGCCCGCTTCCCTCCTCGCGAAAGATCTTCGCCACCCCCGACACCGCGCCCGACCTGCGCGTGCCGCTGCGCGAGATCATCCTCAGCGAGGGCGCCGGCGAGCCGAACCTGCCGGTCTACGACACCTCCGGCCCCTACACCGATCCGACCGTCGTGATCGACGTCAACGCCGGCCTGTCGCGTAACCGCCTCGCCTGGGTCAAGGAACGCGGCGGCGTCGAAGAGTATCAAGGCCGCGACATCAAGCCGGAAGACAACGGCAATGTCGGCGCCTCACACGCCGCCAAGGCGTTCACCGCGCACCACAAGCCGCTGCGCGGCCTCGACGGCCACAAGATCACCCAGCTTGAATTCGCCCGCGCCGGGATCATTACGAAGGAGATGATCTACGTCGCCGAGCGCGAAAACCTCGGCCGCAAGCAGCAGCTCGAACGCGCGGAAGCCGCCCTGGCCGACGGCGAAAGCTTTGGCGCCGAGGTGCCCGCCTTCATCACGCCGGAATTCGTCCGCAGCGAGATCGCGCGCGGCCGCGCCATCATCCCCTGCAACATCAACCACGCCGAACTCGAGCCGATGATCATCGGCCGTAATTTTCTCACCAAGATCAACGCCAATATCGGCAACTCCGCCGTGACGTCGTCGGTCGAGGAGGAAGTCGACAAGATGGTGTGGGCGATCCGCTGGGGCGCCGACACCGTGATGGACCTCTCCACCGGCCGCAACATCCACACCACGCGGGAATGGATTCTGCGCAACGCGCCGATCCCGATCGGCACCGTCCCGATCTACCAGGCGTTGGAAAAGTGCGAAGGCGATCCGGTCAAACTGACCTGGGAGCTCTACAAGGACACGCTGATCGAGCAGTGCGAACAGGGCGTCGACTATTTCACCATCCACGCCGGCGTGCGCCTGCCCTACATCCACCTCACCGCCAACCGCGTCACCGGCATCGTCTCGCGCGGCGGCTCGATCATGGCGAAGTGGTGCCTCGCGCATCACAAGGAGAGCTTCCTCTACACGCACTTCGACGAGATCTGCGACCTCATGCGCAAGTATGACGTCTCGTTCTCGCTCGGCGACGGCCTGCGCCCCGGCTCGATTGCCGATGCCAACGACCGCGCGCAGTTCGCCGAACTGGAGACGCTCGGTGAACTCACGAAAATCGCGTGGGAAAAGGGCTGCCAGGTGATGATCGAAGGCCCCGGCCACGTGCCGATGCACAAGATCAAGATCAACATGGACAAGCAGCTCAAGGAGTGCGGCGAGGCGCCGTTCTACACGCTCGGGCCGCTCACCACCGACATCGCGCCGGGCTACGACCACATCACGTCCGGCATCGGCGCCGCCATGATCGGCTGGTTCGGCTGCGCCATGCTCTGCTACGTCACGCCGAAGGAGCATCTCGGCCTGCCCGACCGCAACGACGTCAAGGTCGGCGTCATCACCTACAAGATCGCCGCCCACGCCTCCGACTTGGCGAAGGGCCACCCCGCCGCGCAACTCCGCGACGACGCCCTCTCCCGCGCCCGCTTCGACTTCCGCTGGACCGACCAGTTCAACCTCGGCCTCGATCCGGAAACCGCAAAGAGCTTCCACGACGAAACGCTGCCGAAGGAAGCCCACAAGGTCGCGCATTTCTGCTCGATGTGCGGGCCGAAAT
>CADEDX010000242.1 GCA_902826195.1 uncultured Bradyrhizobium sp.
GGGGCGCATTGTTCGGCGGCGCGATCACCTCGATCCTGTTCAACATCCCCGGCGAAGCCTGGTCGGTGGCGACGACGTTCGACGGCTATCCGATGGCCCAGCAGGGCAAAGCGGCGGAGGCGCTGACCGCGGCGTTTACCTCCTCGTTCATTGGCTCGCTGGTTGCGGTGATGCTGATCACGTTCCTGGCGCCGATGATCTCGTCGTTCGCGCTCAAATTTGGTCCGCCCGAATTCTTTGCGGTGTACCTGCTCACGTTCTGTTCCTTTGTCGGCCTCGGCCGCGAAGCCAAGCACAAGACCGTCATTTCGATGTCGCTCGGCCTGCTGCTCGCCGGCATCGGCATGGACACTGTGTCCGGCCAGTTGCGCATGACCTTTGGTTCTTCGGAACTGCTGCGCGGCGTCAACTTCCTGGTCGCCGTCATCGGCCTGTTCGGCATCAGCGAAATCCTCCTGACCATGGAGGAGCGGCTGGCGCTGCGCGGCCACGCCGCCGGTATTTCGCTGCGCGTGGTGCTGTCTGTGTGGAAGGATCTGCCGAAATACTGGGTGACGCTGTTACGTTCTTCCTTCATCGGCTGCTGGCTTGGCATCACGCCGGGCGGCGCGATCGCCGCGTCCTTCATGGGCTACAATCTCGCCAAGCGCTTTTCCAAGGATCCCGACAGTTTTGGCAAGGGCCGCATCGAGGGCGTGTTCGCGCCGGAAACCGCGGCGCACGCTTCCGGCACCGCGGCGCTGCTGCCGATGCTGGCGCTCGGCATTCCCGGCTCCGGCACCGCGGCGATCCTGCTGGGCGGTTTGATGGTGTGGGGCCTCAACCCTGGCCCGCTGCTGTTTGTCGAGCACAAGGACTTTGTATGGGGCCTGATCGCGTCGATGTATCTCGGCAACGTCGTCGGCCTCGTGCTGGTGCTGACGACGGTGCCGATCTTTGCCTCGATCCTGCGGGTGCCGTTCGCGGCCGTGGCGCCGATGATCGTGGTGTCCTGCGCGATCGGCGCTTATGCGATCCAGAACGCGATGTTCGATATCTGGCTGATGCTGGGCTTTGGCGTCGTCGGTTACGTCTTCAAGAAGATCGGCATTCCGCTGGCGCCGTTCACGCTGGCGCTGGTGCTCGGCAACCGCGCCGAGGACGCGTTCCGCCTGTCGATGATTGGCGCCGGTGGCGACTTGAAGGTGTTCTGGTCGAACGGTCTGGTCGGCTCGATCACGACGCTGGCGATCGTGCTGCTGTTCTGGCCGGTCATTGACAAGGCTTTTGGCAGCGTGTCGCGGATGCTGCGGCCGGCGCGGGCGTAGTGAAGCATTTCTCTGCTGTCATCCCCGCGCAGGCGGGGATCCAGTACGCTGCGGCTTCTCGGTTGTGTCACCGCCGCCTCTGGAATACTGGATCACCCGCCGGAGCCTGTCATCGGGCGCGCAATCGCGCGACCCGTTGGCGGGTGATAACGACGGGTAGATGTCACGGCAGCATCCGCTTCGGCAGGTTGAAGGCAAAGCTATAAAGAGGCAACTCGTCGATCGCGCCACGATCGTCGGCGGGAAGCATCCTGCGCAGATGGTGCAGCGCGTCGCGGACGGCGGCTTCGTCGAGCCCCTCGATTAGCAATAATGCGGCGAAGGAGCCGTCATTGGCCCGCATGCCCTTCTCGGTGGTCTTGATCGAGGTCTGCGCGATATCTGTGAGCAGGACGCGGGCGGCGATGATGCGGTCGAGTCCTGCCAGTTCGGCAACGACCGCGGAGGCGTCCCACGAGGGTGCGGCGTCGAGGCGCAGGGGTGCTGCGATGCCGCCCTGGCCGACGCCGGCGGACGCCGCGATCCGGCCGCCGCCGCGCGCGAAATTGCCGAGCTTGGGCATGGTGTGCTGCGACCACGGTGTCGGCGCGTTCAGCCGCGCCAGATAGTCGGGATCGCCGACGACGCGCTCGTCCTCGAGTTCGTAGAGGATGAAATAGCGGTTCACTCCGACGCCGAGCGCCCGAAAAATGCGGCAGGCCAAAAAGCCGGGAACGCCGACGCGTTCGGCGGCGTGTTCGCGCGTGATCCAGTGCGCCCAGTCGGTGTGGTCCTGCGGCGCGAGATCGCTCCAGATGGCGAGATAGCCGGCTCCCTGCATGTCACGTTCCTTTGGTTACTTGGGTCCGACGCGCACGGCCGCAGGCAACGAGGCCGGCAATTGCCCGGCGCCCTGCAGCGCGGCCTGCATGGCGACGATGTAGCCGTAGGGGCCGAGGCCGGCGATAACGCCTTTCACGGCGGCCGATAGTTTTGAGTGCCGATGCAGTTCGTCGCGGGCGTGGATGTTGGAGATGTGCACCTCGTAAATCGGCCCCTCAAAGATCTTCATGGCGTCGTAGATCGCAATCGACGTGAAGGAGTAGGCGGCCGGATTGATGATGAGGGCGTCCGCTGAGGTGCGGGCGGACTGGATCAGGTCGATCAGTTCGCCCTCGTGGTTCGACTGGTGAAACGACAACTGCGTGCCGGTGAAGGCGGCGAACTCCTCGCAGGAGGCCTTGATGGCGCCGAGCGTAGTCGGGCCGTAGATGTGGGGCTCGCGGATGCCGAGCATGTTCAGGTTAGGGCCGTTGAGGATCATGATGCGCATGGAATGCCTTTCACGGTTGATGCCGGAATATTGTAGCCGATCGCGGGCGTGCGTCAGCCGCTGAACCATTTGGCGGGTACGGTGACGAGCGAGGGAAACAGGATCATCAGCAGCAGTACGATCAGCTGGGCGATCATGAACGGCCAAACGCCTTTGATGATGTCTTCCATGCTGATGCGCGACACGCCGCAGACCACGTTGAGAACGACACCGACAGGGGGAGTTATTAGCCCGATCGCGTTGTTGATAATGAACAGCACGCCGAAATAAACCGGATCGATCCCGGCCTGCTTGACGATCGGCATCAGGATCGGGGTGAGGATCAGGATGGTCGGCGCCATGTCGAGCGCGGTGCCGACGATGACGACCAGCACCATGATCGCCAGCATCAATAGCGTCTGGTTGCCCATGAACGGGCGGACGAGGTCGACGACTTGTGTGGCGATCTCCGACACCGTGATCAGCCAAGACGATACCAGCGCCGCCGCCACCAGGAACATTACCACGCTGGTGCTGAGCGCAGCTGAAACGAAGACCTCGTAGAGATCGCCGATCTTGAGCTCGCGGTAGATGCAGGTCGCCACGAACAACGCATAGACAGCGACGACGACGGCGGCTTCGGTTGGCGTGAAGACGCCGAACCGCAGGCCCACGACGATGATTGCGGGAAGCATGAGCGCCCAGAACCCGTCGACAAAAGTCCAGATGACCTCGCGGAGCGATTTGCGCGGCGGGCTTTCGACGTTCTCCCGGCGCGCGACCCACCACCAGGCAAAGCACAGTCCGACGCCGAGCATCAGGCCGGGGAAGATGCCGGCGAGGAACAATTTCGAGATCGAGACGCCGCCGGCAACACCGAACAGCACGAAGCCGATGCTCGGTGGGATCACGGGCGCGATGATGCCGCCGGCGGCGACGAGGCCCGCCGCATTTCTCCTGCTGTGGCCGGCCGCAACCATCATCGGGACCAGCAATGCGGCGAGCGCCGCGGCATCGGCGGCGGCAGAGCCTGACAGCGAGGCGAGTACGCAGGAGGCGAGTATGGTGACGTAGCCGAGGCCCCCCTTGACGTGGCCGACCAACGCGAGCGCGACGTTGACGATGCGCCTGGCCAATCCGCCACGATTCATCAGCTCGCCGGCCAGCATGAAGAACGGCACCGCCATCAGCGGAAAGCTGTCGGCGCCGTTGATGATGTTCTGGGCGACGATCTGCGAGTCGAAAATGTCGAGCGAATGCATCAGCGCAATGCCGCAGACGATCAGCGCAAATGCGATCGGCATCCCCAGCGCCATGGCGCCGAGCAGGGAGAAGGTGAAGACGGCGAGCGTCACGCGCGATCTCCCCGCAGATCAGACATGCTCTTCGCTTTCCTTCACCGAGATCAGCTCTTCCTCGCTTGCCCGGCCGCTCAGCACGCGAAAGAGATCGAGCAGCAGAATGACCGCCGCGGAAACGCCGAAGACGAGACCGGAGGAGTAGAAGAACAGGCCGACCGAGATGCCGGATGCCGGTGCGCTGTCGCCGAAGGTCAGCACCGCCTGCTTCCAGCTGCCCAGCGTCAGAAGCCAATCGGCGTAGAGCATCAGCACGTAGCTCGCGATGAAGCAGATCTTCTTGCCAAGCGGAGGCAGCGCGCGAACCAGGGTGTCGACGCCGAGATGGGCGTGCTGGTGCAGCGCGACGATGGCGCCGAGGAACGTCAGCCACACCAGCAGCCAGCGCGACAACTCTTCCGAGGTCGGAATCCCCGAGTTGAAGAGATAGCGCATCACGACATTGGTGAAGACCAGCACCACCATCGCGGCGAGGCACGCCGCGATCGCGACCTTGAGCAGGCGGCAGTAGAGGTCGATCAGCCGTTCGACGGCGGCCATCACGGTTTTTCCGGCAACTACTTTGCGCCGCGGACGCGCGCGAGCTCGCTGTTGAACAACTTGACCCGGGCGGGGTCGTATTCGGCCGAAAACTTTTCGATGACGGGTTTGGTGGCGTCCTGCATGCGGGCATATTCGGCGGGCGCGATCTCGTTGAACTGCATGCCCTTGGCTTTCAGTTCGCCCAGCGCCTTGTCCGCTGCCAGCTTGGTCTGATCGCGCTGGTACTCGCGCGTCTCGGCAAAGCTGTCGCGCAGCATCTTCTGCTCTTCCGCCGACAGGCCGTCCCAGAACTTCTTGCTGACGATGATGACGTTCTGCGTAAAGGTGTGGTTGGTGGGGGAGACGTATTTCTGCACTTCGAAGAACTTGTTGGACAGGATGACGCTGTAGGGATTCTCCTGGCCGTCGACGGTCTTGTTTTCCAGCGCGGTGTATAGTTCCCCGAACGCCATCGGCACCGGGTTGGCCTTCAGCGCCTTGAAGGTTTCGAGATAGACCGGGTTCGGGATCACGCGCAGCTTCAATCCGGCAAAATCCTCGACCTTCGCGATCGGGCGGCTCGAGTTGGTGGCGTTACGGAAACCGAGCCCCCAATAGCCGAGGCCGATCAGTTCTTTCTCCGGCAGCGTCTCGAGCATCGCCTTGCCGAACGCGCCCTGCGCGAGCGCCTCGGCTTGCTCGAACGTAGAAACGATGAAGGGGAAGTCGAACAGGCCGAGGTCCTTGACGACGCTGGCGAGCGAGGTGGTCGACGCCGAAAGGATTTCCTGCGTGCCGCCGCGCACGGCCGACTGCTGCTGCATCTCGTTGCCGAGTTGTGAGGCCGCAAACTCGCGGATCTTCAGGTTGCCGCCGCTCTTGGCCGCCAATACCTCGGCGAATTTCTTCACGCCAAAGCTGATCGGGTGGTCGGTGTTGTTGAGATGGCCCCAGCGGATGGTGCGTTCCTGCACCTGGGCGGCGGCCGGTGTTCCCACGAGCGCGCAAAGGCTGACGGCAGCGCACAGCAATCTGATCCGCATGGCGGTTTCTCCCTGGTTCGCGATCATTTGGCGTCGCGGCGACGGGAAGATAGTCATATGATAAAATCAAAGTCAAAATATAAAATTTGTTTTATCATATAAAATGAGCTTTATAGTATGTTTTGAAGCTTGTGAGGAATCGACCGCGATGGCAAGGCCGGTTGGCCTACGCATGGAAACAGGCAATGACACTGGTCGAACGGATTGAAGAGCAGGAGGCAGTTGGCGATGACGGCTATCGTCGCATCCGTACCGACATCGTGTTCGGCCGGCTACGCCCCGGTCAGAAGCTTCGCCTTGAAGGGCTCAAGGAAGAATATGGCGTCAGCGTCTCGACCTTGCGGGAAATCCTCAATCGCCTCGCCGCGGAAGGTTTTGTACTGGCGGAAGGTCGCCGCGGCTTCGAGGTCGCGTCGGTCTCCGTGGAGAATTTGAAGGAACTTGCGGAGCTCCGCCTGGTGCTGGAAACCCATGCGCTGGGCGTCTCCTTCGCCAATGCCGATGTCGAGTGGGAAGGGCGCGTGGTCTCCGCACACCACAAACTCGCGTCAACCGACCGGCTGATGGAGAATGGCCTCGGCGAACTCGAACAGTGGAAGCGCTATGATGGCGAGTTCCATCAGGCGCTGATCTCCAATTGCGGTTCGCGCACACTGCTGGAGATGCATGCCTTGGTGTTCGACAAATATTTTCGTTACCAGATGGTCGCGTTCAGCTATCGCGGCAGCGAACCCGCCGAGCAGCACAAGGCGTTGCTCGAAGCGGCGCTCAAGCGCGACGCTTCCACCGCGACCGCCACGCTGCGCACGCATGTCAACAATTGCGTTGAGCACGCGCTGGCCACGGCGTCGTTGAAGTAAGGTTGGTCGTAGGGCGGATTAGCGGAGCGTAATCCGCCGTTCACAGCAAGACTTTCGGCGGATTACGCCGCGCTGATCCGCCCTACGAGATCAACACTTCACACCACCTTGCGCTGGCGCAATTCGGCGATCTCGTCCTTGCCGAAGCCGAACTCGGCCAGCACTTCCTCGGTCTGCTCGCCGAATTCCGGCGGCCGCGCCGCCATCCTGCTTGGCGTACGCGACAGCGTCACCGGCTGCCCGACGAGCTGGATGTGGCGGTTCTCGTCGTTCGGCACGTGCTGGGCGATACCGAGATGCTTGACCTGGGCGTCCTCGAACATCTGGTCGATCGAATAGATCGGGCCGCAGGGCACGCCGGCGTCGTTCAATTCCTTGACCCAGGTTTCCGTCGATTTCTTCTCGGTGAGTTTGCCGATCACGGCATTGAGCGCGTCGCGGTTCTTCGAGCGCGCTGGCGCGGTGGCATAATCGGGGTTGGTGACCAGTTCGGGCGCACCGATCGCCTGCGCGCAGCGTTCCCAGATCCGTCCGCCTGTCGTGGCGATGTTGATGTAGCCGTCGGAGGTCTTGAACACGCCTGTTGGAATCGAGGTCGGATGGTTGTTGCCGGCCTGCTGGGCGACGTCCTTTTCCATCAGCCAGCGCGAGGCCTGGAAATCCAGCATGAAGATCTGCGCCTGCAACAGCGAGGTCTGCACCCATTGGCCCTGGCCGGAAACATCGCGCTCCAGCAGCGCGGTGAGGATGCCGATGGCGCAGAAGAGCCCGGCGGTGAGGTCGGCGACGGGGATGCCGACCCGCATCGGCCCTTCGCCCGGCGCGCCGGTGATCGACATCAGCCCGCCCATGCCCTGCGCGATCTGGTCGAAGCCCGGCCGCTTGTGGTAGGGGCCATCCTGGCCGAACCCGGAGATGCTGCCATATACGATGCGCGGGTTGATCTGGCGCAAGCTCTCATAGTCGATGCCGAGCTTGGCCTTCACGTCGGGGCGGAAATTCTCGACCACGACGTCGGCCTGCTCGGCCAGGCGTTTGAACACCTCCAGGCCCTTGGGGTCCTTCAGGTTCAGCGTCATGGCGCGCTTGTTGCGGTGCAAATTCTGAAAGTCCGATCCCTGTCGCGGGCCGCCCGGCTGCTCGCCGCCGGCGTCCTCCAGCAGCGCGTCGATCTTGACGACGTTGGCCCCCCAGTCCGCCAACTGCCGCACACAAGTGGGCCCGGAGCGGACGCGGGTGAGATCGAGCACGGTAAAGCGGGAAAGGGCCTGCGAAGCGCGGGGGAAAGGCATTGAGAAACCTTCTTTTTTTGGATTTTCGCGGGGGAACGGGCAGACCGATCTGGCTTAACCAATCTGGCGCCGATTTCCAACTGCTTGTTCACCATCCGCTGGCCGGCCATGCAGGCAGGGCAAGGTGCGGGTTTGGCTGCGGGCGTCGCGGCGCGTCGGTGCCGCCGGACCCAGGCTCCGGAAAACCACGGACGGACCGCGGGGAGCCTTTCGCCGCAATGCACCGCAAAGCATGTGGACGACAAACCCGGCTGGTAAACAAGCGTCGACAAGGTGATTCTAGCCTTCGGACAGGCTGCGATTCCCCTGCAACCCGACGACCTTCCGACGGGCCTGATCGATGAAGAAGAACTGTCTGCTTTCCGACGACATCTGGCTGTTCCAGGCGCCTGATGTCGGGACAAGCGCGCCTGCGACTGACGCCGCGCACGATACGATGTTCAAGAAAATCCCGCCCGATCAAAAAAGCTTCCGCGATGCCACCAAGGCGATCCTGGATCGCGAAGGAGAGCTCGATGCTCCATTGCCGCCCGTTGCCGAGCAGGCGCTTGAACTGCTCGACCTCTTCCGGCGTGGTGATGATCAGGATCTCGCGCAGGCCCGCCATCATCAGCGTGGTGAGCGAATAATAGACCAGCCGCTTGTCGTAGACCGGAAATAGCTGCTTGGACGTGGCGAGCGTTAGCGGATACAGCCGCGTGCCAGAATAATGCCTTTGCGGTTCATGCCACCCGTGCTCGTGTCGTCGCTTTCCGAATTGCCGATGGGGCGCCTCGCGGGTTTCCGCGGGCGCCCCGAACAGTCCCTACGGCATGCTCAGTTCGTGCCGGCCGACCACCATCCAGTGTACCTCATCCGGACCGTCGGCGAAGCGCAGGTGGCGGACGTCCTGGTACATCTCGCCGAGCGGGCTCCAGTGCGAAATGCCGGTGGCGCCGTGCATCTGTATCGCCTGGTCGATGATCTTGCAGGTACGCTCCGGCACCATGGCCTTCACCATGCTGACCCAGATCCGCGCCTCCTTGTTGCCGAGCACGTCCATCGCTTTCGCAGCCTTGAGCACCATCAGCCGCATTGCCTCGATCTCGCAGCGCGCCTGCGCGATGATCTGCATGTTGCCGCCGAGATGGGCGATCTTCTTGCCGAAGGCTTCGCGGGTGAGGCCGCGCTGTACCATCAGGTCGAGCGCCTTTTCCGCCTTGCCGATCGTGCGCATGCAGTGGTGGATGCGGCCCGGTCCGAGGCGGACCTGCGAGATTTCAAAACCGCGGCCTTCGCCGAGCAGCATGTTCTCCTTCGGCACCCGGCAATTGTTGAAGCGCAGATGCATGTGGCCGCGCGGCGCGTGGTCGTGGCCGAACACGTGCATGGGCCCGAGGATTTCCACGCCGGGGGTGTCGATCGGCACCAAGATCTGCGACTGCTGCTTGCTCGGCGGCGCGTCGGGATTGGTCTTCACCATCACGATCATGATCTTGCAGCGCGGATCGCCGGCGCCGGAGATGTAGTATTTCTCGCCGTTGATCACCCACTCGTCGCCGACCAGCTTTGCGGTGGTCGAAATGTTCTTGGCGTCGGAGGAGGCGACGTTCGGTTCTGTCATCGCATAGGCGGAA
>CADEDX010000243.1 GCA_902826195.1 uncultured Bradyrhizobium sp.
TTAGTTCTCACATGCTACATACTATCACCCATATCAGGGCCATCATCGAAAATGGAGGCCCTAATGGGAAAGCTAGACGGAAAAGTTGCGGTGGTCACCGGTGCAAACAGCGGCATCGGGCTGGCGAGCGCCCAGCGCTTCGCAGCAGAAGGCGCGCGTGTGTTCATAACTGGTCGGCGCCAGAAAGAGTTAGACGAGGCGGTCGCTCTGGTGGGCGAGCAGGCCCATGCGATCCAGGGCGACGTGTCCAAACTCGAAGACCTCGATCGCATGTATGACGCTGTGCGCAGCGAAGCAGGTCACATCGACGTCCTCTTCGCCAACGCTGGCGGCGGCTCATTTATGCCCTTGGCCGACATCACGGAAGAGCATTTCGACGGCATCTTCGACGCCAATGCAAAGGGTACCCTTTTCACTGTCCAGAAGGCACTGCCGTTGCTGGTCGAGGGGTCGTCGGTAATTCTGACAGGGTCAACGACCGGTTCGACCGGCGTACCCGCCTTTAGCGTTTACGGCGCCAGCAAGGCCGCCATCCGATCGTTTGCCCGGCATTGGGCGATCGAGCTCGCGCCTCGCGGCATCCGGATTAACGTGTTGGTGCCCGGTGCGACGTCGACCCCCGGGCTTCATGGCCTGGTCACGGATGAGGAACAGCGCCAAGGGTTTGTTGCGACTCTCAAAGCGCAGGGTCCGATGGGAAGGCTGGCCGACCCTTTTGAAATAGCCTCGGCGGCTGTTTTCCTGGCTTCGCCGGACAGCAGCTTCATGACCGGAAGCGAGTTGTTCGCAGACGGCGGTGCAGCACAAATCTGATGCGCAGCGATTGTATGCGCGTGCGCGTTTGTCGAGCTTCAGATGCGAGGAAGTGAAATGAGCAACCAACATAAGCTGGACGACAATCTTCTAGGTCTCGTCAGGCGGTATTTCGAGATGGTCGACAAGGGTGATCCTGCACTGCTCGACCTCATGGCGGACGACGTCGAGGTGTATTTTCCGAAGTTTGGTGCAGCGAAGGGGAAGGAGGCGGTCAGTGAGCTGGCCAGCGGCCTGATGACCGAAATCGCGACCATAAACCACGACTTCGATCGGATGAACATCATCGCCGCCGGTAACACGATGGTGGTAGAAGGATTCGAATATGGCCAGACCAAGGACGGCAAGCGTTGGCCAGACCCCGAACGCTCGGAAGGACGGTTTTGCAACGTCTTTGAGTTTGAAGACTCGCTGATCAAGCGGGTCTTCATCTATGCCGATCCCGACTTCACCAGCAGCGATCGCGCGCGATTTTTCTGGGGTGAGCAGGTTCGTCGAATGTGACTAATACGGATGTATCCGCGCCGAGGCTCCCGTCCAAAGGATACCTCAACCGGGCTTAGAGCGTCGTGCTGCAAGGACGATTCTATTCAAGTATGAAGCAAGACGCTCTAGCGATTTAGGACATCGATCGATTCGCCGCGATGTTATTTCAACTGAGCTGCCAGTATTGTTCCTGCCAAGTAGCAATGGAATGACTGTATCTTTCCATCCCTGATCGTCCACACGTCACAGCATGGAACATCGATTGTCTTACCTGTTGCGGGAATGGTCCCTTCCGGTGTTTCAAGTGGACCGGAATGTGTGCCGACCAGCGAAAGTTCGACGATTACCACGTCGCCATCGCCATAGAACTTGTCCAGATTGCGACGCAGGTCAGGAAACGCGGCGTCGAAGCCCGTCACAAGATCTCCCACTTCGCGACCATGATATGTCTTGCCGGCGGAAACGTTGTAGAGATACCCGTCCTCGGTAAACAGGCTTATGAACCGTTCCACATCTAGGGGGCGCTCGGCAGCGGCATAGGCCGATCGGACGACGTCTTCATTGGTAGGCATCAAAAAGCTCCTTCCTTTGCACTCTGATTATCTCCGCGAGCTCATATCTCGATCACGATCTTGCCGAACGCGCCTCGGTCGAGATCGTCGAAGGCGCTATCGAGGTCTGGCAGTGCGTGCCGGGCTCCGATCACGGGTTTCAATGCGGTACGATCAACGGCGCTCACAAGGCGTTCAAGCGCGCGGCGACTTCCGGTCCCAATTCCATGTATCGTTACATCCTTCAGCAAGAGCAACATGACCGCAGCCGAAATAGTAAACCCCTCCATCGCGCCAATCTGACTGATGTGTCCGCCGACCGCGGCGATCTGTACCGACTTGTCCAGATGCGAACCGCCGACGACATCGAGAACGTGATCGGCGCCGCGGTCGCCTGTGATGCGGTAGATTTCCTCGACCCAATCCTCGCGGTAGCGATCGACGAAATGGTCGGCGCCGAGCGCGAGGACTCGGTCGCGCTTGTCGAGGTTACCAGAAACGATCACTTCGGCACCGCTGGCCTTGGCAATCTGTAGGCCGAAAAGCGCGACGCCGCCCGTGCTCGGGACGACCACTGTGTCACCGGCGCGCACGCCGCCGCGTTCCACCAGTGCGAACCAGGCGGTCAGCCCGGCGACAGGCAGCGTAGCGGCTTCGGCATCGCTGAGGCTGGAGGGCGCCGCAACAAACCATTCCTCGGACATAGCTACATATTCCGCGAGGACGCCGGGATAGAATCCGCCGAGCCCCGAGGCATTCTTCGAGGAAAAACGCCTGGTAGATCAGTTGAGGAGGCGGTCGTTCGATGTGAGCAATCGCTCTCGAGGATCGCGCTCGGCGACGATGGCTGGCCAGATGAGCGAGCACCAGCATCGCGGATAAACTGAATTCACCCAAGATGTCGCGGCTTGATCGCGGCGTCTTCAGACCTAAAATCCACTTCCAGCTGTCGGGAGCACCGGGGCCGGTCCCACCTGATCGGCCCCACCGAACGCGGGTCTAGTGAGGTAGGCGCAGATTCTACGTGCCGACTAATCAACCGTTCTACGACGTCCTCACAAGCCGCCCGTGGGCCTTGCGAATACTTCAAGAATTTCTCCCACTACACGAACGACCTAGCTCAGAAATGATCGCACATGAAACTACCCACCCGCTACCACTACGCTCGAGCATCGGTGTTGCGACGGTGGGTGGAGCAGCGTAGAGCCCGGCTGGAGCCGACGGCGGCGGCGCGGCGCCCCACAACGCAAGCGACGCCGACATCCAATGCGGAGACTGTGAACCTCCTCCGAATTGATGGACACCTGTAGTAGGCTCAAGGAGCCAGGAGGTGTTGGATGGAAGGACGTCAACGTCGGTTGTTTACGGACGACTACAAGCGGCAAGCCGTCGATCTGGTGGCTTCGAGTGCCCGCTCGATTGGGTCGGTGGCCAAGGAGCTTGGTCTGCGCGATTTGCGCGCGAGGCCGTCGCCGCAAGAAACACTAACGGGTTCCAGAGTTTGCTGACGGGTTACCCGCTCGACTCCAGCGCCGTCGTTGGAGACGGAAGCTTGTGCCGCATATCACAGAAGATCTGATTTCCTCGTGCCATTGGAGCGGCACCCGAACGTCGGCATGAAGCGGGCGTGGTGCAACTTCAAAACAGGAGAACAAGCCATGAGCAACGGAATTTCGGACCTTCCTGCCGCTAACGCCAAGTGCGAGGCGTATATGCGCGACATCCGCGAGTCGAGGGCGGAGGAGCGCTCGGCGAAGGGGCACTTCCAGATGGCGAAGGAGGAATTGCAAAACACCAAGCTGGCTCTGGAGAGCGGAGACATAAACGACGCCCTGCGGCATGGAGTCCGGGCTATGAACGAAGGAATTCATGGGGCGGACGACCAACTGCAGTCGGACAAGCATAAGACCGCAGCGTGGAAAGGTCTCGCGGAGTATCATGACAAGATGGGCCACGACCCCGAGCATGCGACTCCCGGAAGTTGTATGACCGTAGAAGTACATGCAAACCCCGCGCCCAGCACTCTCAGCGACATTATTTCGAACGGGTTCCAAAAGCTCTGACAACCCACGCCTGCATCGACGACGAGCCGTCACGGGCACCCGAGCGTCGGCATGAACCAGGCGCGGGCAGACACGCGATAAAAGGAGAGAAACTATGGGAGACGGAATAGCCGGTTCGGTACACGCCCCCGTTAATCAGATCAATGCCCGCCATAGCTCAACTCTAACGGACCCGACGGCCCGATTGCAATTCGAGAACGCGCTGGAGCAACAATGCCCTGAAGGATTAGGCCGTCGGTCACCCTACGATCCGCCATGCACTTACTTGCGTAATCCGTCTCTACTGCGACCGTCCGAGCCGCCGGTCAACCTTAAGCCCAACGGGGATAATCTTGGCGGCTCCAACGGCAGACCTGACGGCAGTATGGTTATCGACACGACGCCCATCCCTCAGCAGCCCTCAAACTCCCCTAAGGTTCCTGAAGGGCCAAAGCATATCGGTGGGATAGAGGACGGAACTAATACGGACGATGGGAGAATTAAGCAGGATGATGGAACTAACACGCACATCTTCGGGTGGGAATGGAAGATATAGCTCTGAGCGTCATGGCATAGAGCGCACACGGGAGCGCGCGACCCTATGTGCAAAAGCGCTCCGAACTTGAGGTCATCGTACGGACCGCTACGACATCCGATGTCCCGGTCGGGTTTGGTATGCCCCTATCAATGAAGAGCACGCCATTCTCTCGATATGCAGCCTCAAAGGAGGGCGTGGCAATCATCAACGCAATGACCAAGATCTCCAGCTTAGCAGTCCGCCGCCAAGTGATTAATCTAATCGAAAGCCTGTCTGCATCAACCAAGCAGTAGAGGAAGCCTGTCGGGCACTGCACAGCATGTTGCCACGCCAATAGAGACCCTCGCAGGCGACGAGCCAGCGTCAACCTGCACCCGAAATACGGCGCCGACGAAACCGCGGGCTCGCACGTTTCATTTACCAAACGCGCGTGCCGTTAAGGCCGGCTTGCTCGGAGAGCGCCGTGTAAGAACTGATCGCAGGGCTAGGCGAGCGCCTTCAGAGAACCGAGACGCTTGCGCAGAAATGCCAACACCATGATCTCGTCGGAAGTGAGCTTGGCGTACTGGCGCTTGAACTTCTGCGCGATCTTGGCTTCGATAATCTTTACGAGATCACCGGACATGTAGGCGTTCAGGACTTCGGGGTGCACGTAGCACTTGCGGCAGATTGCGGGCGTGTTGCCGAGCTGCTTAGAGACGCTCTCGATCGCGGCGACCACGTTTCGCTTCGCCTCGGCTTGGCTGTCGTACTTCTTGAACTCGGTCAGCGCCAATGCCGCCAGAACCGTCCCTGCCCAAGTGCGGAAATCTTTGGCGCTGAAGTCCTCGCCCGTGATGTCCTTGATGTAGGCATTGACGTCGCCGGAATCGACAGTACGCGGCTGCCCGTCGTCGTCCAGATACTTGAATAGCTCGTGTCCGGGGATCTCCGCGCAGCGCTTTACGATCGCGGCGATCCGTTTATCCTCGACGCGAAGTTTCCAGTGTTTTCCCGACTTGCCTGTGAAGTCGAATCGAAGGACGCCGCGGACCACCGCAACGTGCTTTCGCCGCATCGTGGTGAGCCCGTAGGATTTGTTTTTCTCGGCATACTCGGCGTTGCCGACCCGGATCAAAGTCTTCTCCAAGAGGCTGACGATCGTGGCCAGAACCTTCTCGCGAGGTAGTCCTTCCAGCTTCATGTCGGCCGCGACACGGTCGCGCAGCGCGGGCAGCGCGGCAGCGAACTGGACGATGTGTTCGAACTTGTTCTGGTCGCGCAGCTCGCGCCATTTCGCGTGGTAGCGGTACTGCTTGCGGCCCCGCGCATCGAGCCCGGTCGCCTGGATGTGGCCGTTCGCCGAGGGGCAGATCCAGACGGATTCATAGGCCGGCGGGATACCGATGGACTTGATGCGTCGTATAACAGCGGCATCTGTGATCCGCTTCCCGTCCTTGTCGTAGTAGCTGAAGGTCGTCCCCGTCCGCTTGCGGGTGTAACCGGGTGCGGAGTCGCTGACATAGCGAAGGCCTTCTTCCGCAATGGTGGCTGCGACCTCGGCCGTGCGGTCCAAAACCTGTTCTTCGTTGCGAGTCTCTCGGAGCATCGGCCTGTTCCCTCGGAAGCACCCAGGGATCGAGGCTCCACTGTTCCTAAAAGGATGAGGACACCAGTTAGTTCCATTCCGAGATCGGTGGATGCAATCCATCTCAGGAGAAGCCGGGCGGGTTCCTTTTCGAAAGGCGCTGCGAGTCGTTGGGTGGCGTAGCTTAACTTCAGACAATCGCCACAAAGTTCACCGACACGATCCAAAAGTCAGTGTTCACTAAGGCCGCCCATGTCCCAGTATTCACTCGATCTGCTGCGTCAGCGCTATCTCGTCGAGAAAAGACCGCTCGAGACGAGCGTCGAGCAGATCTTGCGGGCCGACACCCGCGCGGGGGCCCGCGCTATCCTGGCTTCGATCGATAAGCGGCGCTTCGAAAACAGGTCCGAAGGGCAGCGCCTCCGCAAGATGCTCAGTTTTGAAACCTCTCTGTGGGAAAGCGGCGTTCATGCCGTGGCAGGCGTGGACGAAGCCGGAATGAGTCCGCTCGCCGGGCCAGTCTCCGCTGGCGCCGTGATCCTGAAGCCGGGTACCCGGATAGTCGGGATCGACGACTCGAAGAAACTCGACGCTGCGGCCCGCGAGGACTTCGCGAAGGAAATCAAGGCAAAGGCAGCGAGTTGGTGTGTGGCGTTCGTGGAGGTCGAGGAGATCGACACGATAAACATCTATTGGGCGGGCATCCAAGCCATGCGGCGCGCGATCGGGGGACTGGGCTTGACGCCGCAGCACCTGCTGATCGATGCGAAGCGATTGAAGGAGATCGATATACCTCAGCAGCCCATCATCAAAGGCGATGCCAAGTCCGCCAGCATCGCTGCTGCGTCGATCCTGGCGAAAGTCGAGCGCGATACGGTCATGCGGACTCTCGACATTCGTCACCCCGGCTACGGCTTCGCCGATCATAAGGGCTACCCCGTGCCGGCTCACTACGAAGCTCTCGCTAGGCTCGGCGCGTGCGCAGCTCACCGGAGGTCATTCGGACCTGTACGCAAGGCTCTCGGGTTGCCGCCCCTGCCGCCGTGGCCTTCGGCGTCCGAGCGCGAAGCCGGCTGACCGGGCCGGACGTCTTCGCTTCTCGGCGGCGCTACTTTCGCGACCAACTCTTTTCGCGAACGACGTCCTTGGCCTTCTTGTCGGACCGCAGGCCGAGATAGACCGGCTGGCGCAGTTCGCCCTTGCTGGTCCACTCCGCGAACTTCACTTCCGCGACCAACGAAGGACGGACCCAAGTCGTGACCTGCTCATCCTTCACCTTGGCGGGAAAGGGCGACTTGGCCGTCTTGAGCTTCAGGAAATTGCCGTGAAGCTCTTCGAGAACCTGGTGGCTGAAGCCGGTGCCGACGTGGCCGATGTACCGCCATCCGCCATTTTCCCGCACCGCCAGCGCGAGAGCGCCGAAGAAGGGCCGGGAGGGTTTCGATCAATGGTGGCCGTGTGGTTTACGTTTCCTCCGCCGGATATGCCCGGCACGGCCTGAACGCGCTCAATCAGCCGGTCACGCGAACCGTCGACGTGAAGGTGAAGGTCTCGGCACGGCTCTAAAGCGCGATAGTCCGATGGTCGTGGGTTGGGAACGTCCGAACCCAAAAGTGCGACAATCATTCGGGTTTCCTAGGCATTTTGCGGGATCTCTGACGGGCCTTTTTGCGTCGCACCCATTGATTTCATTGAAAGAATTTAGCCCTGCCACTGGCCTAAGAAGCCCGAGGCCCTGCGGCATCGGCTGGAGGACCATTTAGGCGGTCTCCATTTCTCGTTCCTGAAGTCGAACCTTCCGCGCGGCTTGTCCGCAGATCCAGCCCTCAATTCGTTCTACGTCGGGGAGGAGGTCAAGCGCCTGCAGAATGCCCCCACGCCTCGGGATCCCGCAGAAATCCCCGCGCAGTGCGCTCGGATCGCCGAGATCGAGCGGGAGCACGAGGCCTGGCTCGAGGGACCGCGCAGCCGACCGAGCGGCGGGCTTCGATGTCGCAAAGCAAACGGTCGAGGAGATCGCAGAAGCCATGCGATCTCTCGAGAAGGAGATTGCGTCGATCCGTGCAACCACGCTCGCCGGCATGCGGGTTCGGGCGTTGATCATCACCGACCTGCTCAGGGAAGATACTGAGGACCTCGCGCCCGACGAACTCATTGTCAGCGCGATGATCCGCGATCTTCTCTCGATCGAGGCCGCTTGAAATTGCGCGGGCGGCGGCTTCGGCTGCCGCTCGCACTCTCCGAAGTGAGACGCCGTCTTGATCCTTGTTCTGCCGCAGCCTATTCTGGGCGCGCATTACACATCAGCCTAGCGATGCATCGATTGCTGAATCTTGCAAGTCGCCCTTGCTTGCCTCGAAGTCCAGAAGCCGTTCACGCTCCATAGGCGAAAGAGTTGCAACAAACTCAGCGCGCTGTCGTCGATTTTGAACGAAGCAGGCTGCAAACCCGACCGCAAGGCAACCAACCAAAATGGCGAAAAATACTGTCCAGTACATGAAACGCTCATCGTCAGAAGGTCGCCGACCGTGCCGCGGTGGGGCGGCAATATTAGGGCGCTCCGATATATCTCAGTTTCGGTTCCCTGACGTGGGGACGACTAAGCTCGGAAAGCAAACTAAGTCTCGCGATTTCCTCCGGCTACCAGCCGGGCGATGCGAGCCATGCGTTTTAGATGCGCCAGTCGGCTCCAGATGGAAGATTTCGAGCGACGCATGTCCTCCGCAATTTGGGGCACGGTTTGATTTGCCGCCCTTCGAGCAAGTAGAGCTTTGTCGTCCGCGAGGCTCCAACTTTTTTGTATACCCATCAGCAATCCCACCTGGATGACGAAGGCGAGCTAAATAGTTTCCAGACTGCTGCTTCGCGTTAGCGGCGCGTCGACGCATGGGGGCAGTTTGCCGGGTTTTTCACGCGCAACAAAGGGCTCAAAAGCGCGGCGAGACATTAGTTTCCACGATCAAGATTGCGGCTCCGAGAGGTGTAAACCTCACGAACGCATCGCTTTCGTGCAGTTCCAGCCAGCCTTCCGAGATCGCAAATTCCATGCCCGCGCGGTACTCGATCGGCTTGGCCTTGTCGGTGAACAGAAACGGATGGTTGAGTTGTTCGATATCGATCCAACCGCGCGGAGCGGGCCTGATGGCCCGCGCATGCTCGAGCAGTCGACGGGCGGCTTTCTCGGGGTCGGCAAACCGCCTTAAAGGAGCAAATCTTCCCGGCATTTTTCTCAGTCTCGCTCGCCTGGCCACATCTCGGAGGCCGGAGCGTCGGCCGTGATCTTGTTCTGCC
>CADEDX010000244.1:0-3467 GCA_902826195.1 uncultured Bradyrhizobium sp.
GAAGCCGACATTGAGAAAGCCGTCGACCGTTGCCGGCGCAAGCGAGATCGCGTTCTCGATCGACGGCCCGTCGAACAGCGCGCCGTTGGCATCCATGTACTTCGCGGTCAGGCGATACTGAAATTCTCCCTCGGGAGTTTGAGTCGGCACGTGGACCCACCGGAATTTCTGAAAAGGCGCTTCGGTCGAGCGAAAGGAACGAGGCCGTTCCAACTGGGGAGGACTATCGAAGTGCAGCCGGTTGCGTAACGCGCCCCATCTCGCGGAGCCAGGATACTTCACCTCGACGGAGAAGCCGACGAAGTCGTTGGTCGCTTTCTCCTTCTCCAGATCGAAGGCCAGCAGCGCGACGCCTTCGCCGCGATACAGCTTGAAAGTCAGCCCGTTGGCCGAAACCTTGCGTTCAAAGTCCATGATTGCTTCCCCCACAGGTTGCATTTCAATCACGAAGCGGCAAAAATGCAATACTCCTCGCTGCGGGTGACGTCGCTGTGTTACGGGAGGGATGACAGCATGAACGCTCGGCTGCAGCGTGCATTCCCGCTCTGTCCCGTCCGCACTCCTCGCACGTGCAACCTGCCGATCGCAGCCAAGGGCGATCCGTTAAGCCTCCCACTTAAGGCTGTCTCAATACGCAACAATTATTGAGTATGTGTCGGACAGCATTTCTCGTTAAGAGGAGCGCGGGTTGCGACGCGCTATCGGCGCTTTGGGGAATTGAACCGCATGTGCGGCATTGTCGGCATTTTGGGACGCGCTCCGGTCGCGGAGCAGTTGGTGGATTCACTCAAGCGGCTTGAGTATCGCGGCTATGACTCCGCCGGCGTGGCCACGCTGGAAGGCGGCCACCTCGCGCGCCGCCGCGCCGAGGGCAAGCTGAAGAATCTCGAAAAGCGGCTCGACGCCGAACCGCTCAACGGCCATACCGGCATCGGGCACACCCGCTGGGCGACCCACGGCAGGCCGACCGAAAACAACGCGCATCCGCACGCGACCGAGCGCGTCGCCGTCGTTCACAACGGCATCATCGAGAATTTTCGCGAACTGCGCGAAAAGCTTCAGAAGAAGGGCGCGGAATTCAAGACCGAGACGGACACCGAGATCGTGCTGCATCTGGTCGACAATCTGCTGCAGCAGGGCGTCAAGCCGGTCGAGGCGGTGAGGGCGGCGCTGTCGGAGCTGCGCGGCGCGTTCGCGCTCGGCTTCATCTTCGCCGGCGACGAAGACCTGATGATCGGCGCCCGCAACGGCCCGCCGCTCGCGATCGGTCACGGCGACGGCGAGATGTATCTGGGATCGGACGCGATTGCACTGGGTCCGTTCACCGATACGATCAGCTATCTCGAAGACGGCGACTGGGTGGTGCTGACCCACAAGGGCGCTGTCATCTACGACAAGGACAACGCCGTCGTGCACCGCGAGGCGGTCAAGCACTCGGTCTCGACCTCGCTGGTCGACAAGGCGAATTATCGCCACTTCATGGCCAAGGAAATTCACGAGCAGCCCGAAGTGGTCGGTCACACACTGGCGCGTTATGTCGACATGGCGACCGAGCGCGTGATGCTCCCCGTCATGCTGCCGTTCGATTTCAAGGATATCCAGCGCATTTCGATCACGGCCTGCGGCACCGCGAGTTATGCCGGCTATGTCGCAAAATACTGGTTCGAGCGGTTCGCGCGCGTGCCGGTCGAGGTCGATGTCGCCTCCGAATTCCGCTACCGCGAAGCGCCGCTGCGCAGGGGAGATCTGGCGATCTTCATCTCGCAGTCCGGCGAGACCGCCGACACACTGGCCGCGCTGCGCTACGCAAAGGCCGAGGGTGCCCATACGCTTTCGGTGGTCAACGTGCCGACCTCGACGATCGCGCGCGAAAGCGAGACCGTGCTGCAGACGCTGGCTGGTCCGGAAATCGGCGTCGCCTCGACCAAAGCGTTCACATGCCAGCTGATGGTGCTGGCTGCGCTCGCGGTCGCCGCCGGCAAGGCGCGCGGCGAGTTGTCCGATGACGACGAACAGAAGCTCATCCACGGCCTCGTCGAGGTGCCGCGGCTGATGGCGGCGGCGCTGACCTCAGAGCCGCAGATCGAGAAGCTCGCCCGCGAGCTCTCGAAATCCAAGGACGTGCTCTATCTCGGTCGCGGCACCAGCTACCCGCTGGCGCTGGAAGGCGCGCTGAAGCTGAAGGAGATTTCCTACATCCACGCCGAGGGCTACGCCGCCGGCGAGCTCAAGCACGGGCCGATTGCGCTGATTGACGAGAACATGCCCGTCGTGGTGATCGCGCCATATGATCGTGTGTTCGAAAAGACCGTCTCCAACATGCAGGAAGTTGCGGCCCGCGGCGGGAACATCATCCTGATGACCGACGCCAGGGGCGCGGCGGAAGCCACCATCGATTCCCTGGTCACCATCGTACTGCCCGACATGGCATCGGCGTTCACCCCGCTGGTTTATGCGGTGCCGGTCCAGCTGCTGGCCTATCACACCGCCGTGGTGATGGGCACCGACGTCGACCAGCCGCGGAATCTCGCTAAATCGGTCACGGTCGAATAGAGCGTTTTCCAGCGAAAGCCTGCCCCGGACTTGATCCGGGTGGATCCGGTTCGCGTCAAGAAAACGCGTCAAAATAGAGAATCTGGAGCCCCGTTTCGATACAATCGAAACGGAAAAGGCGCCAGTCAAGTCCATCGGCTGTCACGCCGGCTCTTCAAAAACCTGCTAGGATGGCTTAGCTGCCATAGGCGCGATCGGCAAAACCGGACCCCGGTTTGCTCCCGGTCGTGCCCGAATGTCGAGTCCGGCTGCCCTTACCTGGAACCACAATGAACCGCGAAGATCCGCCCCCGACCGAGACTCCCGACCAACAGCTGCTGGACGAACCCCACACGGGGCTCATGGCCCGGTTCCGCAACTATTTTCTGACCGGACTGATTGTCGCAGGGCCGGTCGCGATTACGTTTTACCTGACCTGGTGGTTCGTGAACTGGGTGGACGGCATCGTGCGTCCGTTCGTGCCCTTGGCCTACCGGCCGGAAACCTATTTGCCGTTCGGGCTGCCCGGCTCGGGCCTGATCGTCGCGGTCGTCGCGCTGACGCTGCTGGGCTTCCTCGCCGCCAATCTGATCGGACGCACCCTGGTCGATCTCGGCGAAAAGCTGCTCGGCCGCATGCCGGTCGTGCGCGCGATCTATCGCGGCCTCAAGCAGGTGTTCGAGACGCTGTTTTCCGGCAAGGGCTCGAGCTTCCGCAAGGTCGGCCTGGTCGAATTCCCTTCGCCAGGCATGTGGTCGATCGTCCTGATCTCGCAGTCGCCGAGCGTGAACATCGCCGCCAGATTGCCCGGTGAAGAGGAGCACATCTCGGTGTTCCTGCCCTGCGCGCCGAACCCGACCACGGGCTTCTTCTTCTACGTGCCCCGCAGCAAGGTCATCGAAGTCGAGATGAGCACCGAGGACGCTGCGACGCTG
>CADEDX010000244.1:3477-9233 GCA_902826195.1 uncultured Bradyrhizobium sp.
CATGGTCAAAGCCGAGCGGGTGGCGAATTCGGCGGCGCTGCAGCAGGTGAAGGTGAAGGCGGAGTAGGTTCGCTGTGGCGAACCCAAGTGGATCTCGCTATGGTTGAGCCATGAGCCCGAAAACAAAAGCATTGCTTGAGCAGGTGCAATCCTGGCCCGACGAGGATGTGCAGGAATTGGCTGACCTCGCCCGCGAAATCGAGTCGCGGCGCAGCGGTGTTTACCAACTATCGGACGAAGAGCGGGTCGCGGTCCGCGTCGGAATGGACGCCGCACGCCGAGGTGATTTTGCCGCTGACGATGAAATAGAAGCGCTTTACCGTTTGCACGATCGTGCATGAAGGCTCGCTTTACCCGTCCGGCACAGCGTGATCTCGTTCGCATCCACGCCTATGTCAGCCAGGAAAGTCCGGAAGTCGCCTCTCGCCTTGTCGCGCGGCTCATTGAGCGGTCGCGACAACTCGCCGAAAGCCCACTCGAAGGCAGAGCGACGGATGAGCCGAATACACGCGTCATTGTCGCTTCCCGGCTGCGCTATTTGATCTTTTACTCAATCGTCGCTGACGAGATACACATTACCCACATACGGCATACGTCGCGCCGCCGTCCACCTGGCTGGAAATCGATAGAGGCGGTGGATCAACCCGCCCCGATCAGCGGCACCGCCTCGTCGCGCTCATATAGATACAGCAAGCACCGCAGCGCCTCGCCGCGCTTCCCCTTCAGCTTCGGATTGTCCTTCATGATCCGCAGCGCCTCGTCGCGCGCCTGCGTGATCAATTGGGCGTGGACGTCGGAGCGGGCGATGCGGTAACCGGGCAGGCCGCTTTGGCGGATGCCGAGCACGTCGCCTTCGCCGCGCAGCTTCAAATCCTCTTCCGCGATCCGAAAGCCGTCGGTGATCTCGCGGATCACTTTGAGCCGCGCCTTCGACATTTCTCCAAGCGGCTCCTTGTAGAGCAGCAGGCAGGTCGAGGCCTCCGAGCCCCGCCCGATCCGGCCGCGCAACTGGTGCAGTTGCGCGAGCCCAAAGCGTTCGGCGTTCTCGATCACCATGATGGTCGCGGCGGGGACGTCGACGCCGACCTCGACCACGGTGGTCGCCACCAGCAGTCCGATCTCGTGGGCGGAAAATTGCGCCATCACGCGGTCCTTCTCCGTGCCCTTCATCTGGCCGTGGACGAGGCCGACTTTGTCGCCAAAACGCTCTCGCAGCTTTTCGAACCGCTCGGTGGCGTTGGTGAGGTGCTCGGTGCCTTCGGCCTCCGATTCCTCCACCAGCGGGCAGATCCAATAGACCAGCTTGCCGGCCTGCAGCGCGCGGCCGACGCCGTCCGTCACCTCCTCGAGTCGGCTCATCGAAATGGTGCGGGTTTCGATCGGCTGCCGGCCTGCCGGCTTTTCGCGCAACTCGGAGACGTCCATGTCGCCAAAATACGTCAGCACCAGCGTGCGCGGGATCGGCGTCGCGCTCAACACCAGCACATCGACCGCTTCGCCCTTGTTGGTCAGCGCCAACCGTTCGCGCACGCCGAAACGGTGCTGTTCGTCGACCACCGCCAGTGCGAGTGCCTTGTAGATCACGGCGTCCTGGATCAGCGCGTGGGTGCCGACCAAAAAATCGATCTCGCCAGCTTCCAGCCGCGCCAGAATCTCACGCCGCTCCTTGCTCTTCTCGCGCCCGGTCAGGATCGCCACGCGCACGCCGGCGCGCTCGGCCAGCGGCGCGATGGTCTTGATGTGCTGGCGTGCGAGAAGTTCGGTCGGCGCCATCAGCGCCGCCTGCTTGCCGACCTCCGTGACCGCGGCGGCGGCCAGCAGCGCCACCACCGTCTTGCCGGACCCTACGTCGCCTTGGAGCAACCTTAGCATCCGCACCGGCTGCCGCAGATCCTCGGCGATAGCTGCGGCCGCCTCGCGCTGCGAGGATGTCAGGGCGTAGGGCAGGGCGTCGATGATCTTGTGACGCAAATGGCCGTCGCCGGCGTTGCGGTCGCCGGCCGGGCGCCGCAGTTGCGCGCGCACCAGCGCCAGCGCCAGCTGACCGGCGAGCAGTTCATCGAACGCGAGCCGCGACCAGAACGGGCCATCGGGCAAGATGTCGGTGAGCTCGACCGGCACATGCACGCGATTGAGCGCCTCGTCAATCGCCGGAAAGCTGCAGCGGCGGATCACTTCCGGACTGATCCACTCGGGCAGGTCGGGCAGTTTCAGCAGCGCCTGCGCGATCGCCCGGCGCAGCGAACCGAGCGCCAGACCTTCGGTGAGGGGATAGACGGGATCGATGCCGGACAATTGAGAGAAGGCCTTCTCATCCACCACGCGGTCCGGATGCACGATCTGAGGGATGCCGTCATACCTCTGCAGCGTGCCCGATACGTACCGCTTCTCGCCGACCGGCAGCAGCTTTTCGACATAGCCAGGCTTGGCGCGAAAGAACGTCAGCACCACATCGCCGGTATCGTCAGAGGCATAGACCAGGTAGGGCGCACGCGAATTGCGCGGCGGCGGCGGGCGGTGGCGATCCACGGTGACTTCCAGCGTCACCATGGTTCCCTGAACGGCTTCGCGAACCTTCGGCTGCGCCCGGCGGTCGATTACGCTGGCCGGCAGATGCAGCAGCAGATCGACCAGCCGCGGCGTCTCGTCGCGCGACAGCAGATAGCGCAGCAGCTTGTCCTGCTTCGGCCCGACCCCTGGAAGGGTCGTGACCGGCGCAAACAAAGGATTGAGCAGGGTGGGGCGCATCACGAAACCTAAGACCGTCTAGTGCCGTCATGCGCGGGTTTGGGCGGCACGTCCACGGCTTTTTTCCAATCGAGTCTCGCGGCTGCTACGACGCCCTGAAGGCCAAACCCTTGAACCGCTTCACCGACCGCCCGCGCTCCAGGCGGTCACGCTCGCAATCCCTATGGCGGCATCGTCGTCTGCGGCGATTGCGGTCTGCTCGCGGAGGAGGCGCCGGAGGCCTACAAGAGTGAGCGCGTCATCGACGACCTCGTCGAATTCGGCCTGGCGCGCGTGGTCACGACGTTCCGGCCGCTGGTGACCTTTAAGAAGGCGCCGTCCGTACGCCCGGCCGGTGACGCGAAACGGCAGAAGTCATGGAAGGAGGATCGCCGATGATCCGACTTCTGTTCACCAGCGGGCGCGGTCCGGCGGAATGCCGGATCGCGGTCGCCAAAACGGTCCCCGCGCTGATGGCCGAAGCCGCCTCGTTCGGTCTTGAAGCCGACTGCGAAAGCGCGGTTCGCGCCACGCACATTGCCAGCGGCCTCTCCGTCGTGGTGCGGGACGAGCGCTCTCAGCATCGCAACAAGAACGCCGGGCAACCCGGCGACCTGTTGAAGTTGAAGTGTGGCGTTGCCCTCGATCCAGGATTTGGATGAGGCGAAGACGTCGATCGGCGCGCAGCCGTCCACCTTGGGAAAAGTGCCCATTGGAAAACTTTCAGGAGAGTTGGAATCGTCGACGCGCGCGGTTCAGCGTTCGCTGACCTAAGAACGTGGTTTCCCAGGTAGCGCGGCTAACGCAAACGCCCTCAGGCGATGCCCTCGACGGGGCGGCGAGACAATGTCATCGAGCCTTCTCCCTGCTGATAGCGCCAAAATCGGCAACCGATCGCGCGAGACACATACCGGCGAAATGCAGAATCCGCAAGTCCTGCTTCCAGCAGCGCGGGCAAAGCGGCAATCCACGCAGGAGTTCTGCGAGCGACGGGCAGCCGCGTGAACCACACACGCCACTTTCGCATGGGTCTGCAGGTGAAATGCTACTGACATTCCAGGGGGCGAGGACTATATCAACCCCGCCCGGCACGTCCGGGCTTTTGGCGTTCGAAATGGAATGGGACAATGACGGGCACGACACGATCAAGCGGTGGCCTTGACGACCGCCGCAAGCGGCTTTTGTTCCGCTGCTGGCATCGCGGTACCCGCGAGATGGATCTCATCCTTGGCCGCTTTGCGGATGCCGAGATATCGGCCCTGCGCGATGACGAACTGGCCGAACTCGAGCGCCTGAGCGAGTTGCCCGATCCCGATCTCTATGCCGCGCTGATCGGTGACACGCCGCTTGCGCCGGAATATGCCGGCCCGCTGTTCGACCGCATCAAGGCGTTTCGTGCCGTGGATCACGGCGCATGAAGGCATCAGTCAAATCGCCCGCTGCGCTGCTGGCTCCCGGTCGCGCGCTGACTTTTGCCAATGTTGCCGAGGGCGCCGAGGGGCTGGTCGTCTCCGATCTGTCGCGCGCGGTGGCGGCACGGCCAAAACCGCCGGCCGTAAGCCTTGCCGTGGTCTGCCGCGATGGTCCGCGCATGCAGCAACTCGCGCGGGCGCTGGAATTCTTCGCCCCAGATTTGCCGGTCATGCAGTTTCCGGCCTGGGACTGCCAGCCCTATGACCGGGTGTCGCCGCATGGCGGCATCCTGGCGCAGCGCCTGACCACGCTGGCCCGGCTGTCGCGCCTGAAGGGTAGCGACAAGCCGCTGATCGTGCTTACCACCGTCAACGCCATCGTGCAGCGCGTACCGGCGCGCGAGGTGGTGGCGGCGCAGGCGCTGTCGGTGGCGCCGGGCCATGTCGTGCCGATGGAATCGATCGTGGCCTGGCTGGAGCACAATGGCTACAACCGCTCTTCCACCGTGCGCGAGCCCGGCGAATATGCCGTGCGCGGCGGCATCCTCGATCTGTTTCCGGCGGGTCTCGATCAGCCGGTGCGGTTCGATTTCTTCGGGGATAGCCTCGAATCGATCCGCACTTTCGATGCGGAAACCCAGCGCACGCTGCTCGACATGCGCGCGCTCGACCTGGTTCCGGTCTCGGAATTCCAGCTCGTCACCGAAACCATCCGCCGCTTTCGTATGGGCTATGTCGCGACCTTCGGCGCGCCGCAGCGCGACGACCTGCTGTATGAAGCCGTCAGCGAGGGTCGCCGCCATCCCGGCATGGAGCACTGGCTGCCGCTGTTCCAGGAGCGGATGGACACGCTATTCGAATATCTCGACGGCGCGCCGGTCGCGATCGAGCCGCAGGGCGAGGATGCCGCCCGCGAGCGCTTCAAGCAGATCCAGGATTACTACGAGGCGAGGCGCGAGGCGCTGGATCATCCAGGCTCCGGCGCGATCTACAAGCCGCTGCCGCCGGACCGGCTCTATCTGACAGAAGCCGAGTGGACCGAGCGCCTCGGTGAGGCCGCGGTGGTGCGGCTGACGCCGTTTGCCATACCTGACGACGGCGACGACGTGTTCGACGCCGGCGCGCGCCAGGGCCGAAATTTCACACCCGAGCGCGCCGACACATCGGTCAACGTGTTTGAAGCCGTGGTGACGCATGTGCAGGCGCTGCAGGCCCAGCGCAAGAAGGTGGTGATCACGCTGTGGAGCGAAGGTTCGCGGGACCGCATGGACAGCATGCTGCGCGATCACAAGCTCGCCAATCTCACCAGCGTCAATGCCTGGCGCACGGTACCGGCGACGCCGCGCAACGAGACCATGCTGGCCGTGGTCGGCATGGAAAGCGGTTTTGAGACCGACGAATTCGCGGTCATCAGCGAGCAGGACATTTTGGGCGACCGCCTGGTGCGACCGCGCAAATCGAGCCGCAAGCTCGACAACTTCATCTCCGAAGTCACCAGTCTTGCGACTGGCGACCTCGTGGTTCATGTCGAGCACGGCATCGGCCGCTTTGTCGGCCTGCAGACCATCGAGGTCGGCGGCGCGCCGCACGACTGTCTCGAACTGCACTACGCGGCCG
>CADEDX010000245.1 GCA_902826195.1 uncultured Bradyrhizobium sp.
CGGGCGGACTCAACCGGTCGTCCGGTCAAGCCGGACGATGATGACCTGATATCCATCCGCGCTCTCGCAATGCGATGCGCTCGTTAGCCCACAATCAGGCCACGGCCTCGATCGCCTTGCCGTCGACGCGGGTCTCCCCGTTCAGATTGTCCACCGTCACGTGCGTGTCGTACCAGGTGAGGCGAGGCCGGACGCCAAAGCGCTCGGTCAAGTCCGCGATGCGCGCTTCGGTAAACCAGGCTTCCGCCGCTTCGCGGCTCTCCCAGAAATAAACCCCGCCTGTGCCGCTCTCCCCGTTCAGGTAATCCTTCCGGATCAATCCTTTTTTGGCGAGGCCGCGATAGGTCGGTGCGGTCGCAGTGCCGCCTTTTATCGCCTGCTCCTCGGAGCGCTTCGGCAAATCGAACTGAACGACAACGATGCAATTGGGCATGGATGGTCCTCCCGTCAGATCAGCAATTATGCGCTTCGCAAGCCATCGCTCAAAACGAATTCGCCAGCTCGATCTCCGCTTTGAGCGCCGCAATCCGCCGCTCGGCTTCCTTCGCCGTCAAATCCGTCTCGAACAGTTTTGGCTGATAGGCCTCGGTGCTGAGCGTCCGCAGCGTCGTCAGCTGGCGGGGCGTCATCGGCGCGTCGAGCTGGTCGGGAAGGCGGGGCATTTTCCAAGCTCCAAAGAATCTTTGCTTGAGATCGACTCTTAACTTGAAATTTGTTCTTTATTTGTTCTTATGGATTTCAACCGCGAGGAGGTGGCCCATGGACAACAAACTCAACGAAATCAGAAGGAAAATCAGGTTCTTGCGGACGGAGATGTTGGTCTCGGAGGAGAATATCCGCCAACAGGTCAACCGCGATGAGGATTGTTCGGCGGCCGCCGTTCGCCTGATGTCCATGCGCGGCGCCATGCTCTGGCTGATCCGCGAGCGGAACCGGCTCGGCGGCGAAGAGCGGCTGCTCAATGTCGACGAGCGGCTGAAGCTGGACGTCCGCGGCGCCGGCCGAAAACCCCCGAACGGAATGCCTGCGGATTTTCCGGCGAAGGCCGCAACAACAAAAAGCTCCACGGCAAAAACCGCCACGACAAAGGCCCGAGGCCGCCGTGAGCGATGATGACATGATCCAATCCCTGCGCCGGCGGATCGGCGAACTGGACCAGCTCGCGCGCCGGCTCGATCAATCCGGCCTCGACAACGCGCGGGCGCAGCTTCTGCTCGCGCGCAAGCGGGCGGAGCTCGAAGACTTCATGAACAGGGGCCGCGATGTCAGAACCGCTTCGATGGTACGACCACAACGCGGATAACCCGCCATGGATAGAGGCGCTCGCGGAAGTCCGTATCCAGGCCACGCGCGAAGGCTGGTGCCACGCGCATGTGCAGGCGATCATCGTGGCGATCGATCAGTATGCCGAGGCGGCGCTGGGCAACCGGAGTTATTTTCTCAACAGGCCGTATGGGGTCGGCGGGGGACGGCGGAATGACGTGCCGTGACGAATTGCTCTGCCGGCGGATGTCGTTTGACATACTTATATTTGACACGATTATAGCAGTACCGCTATAAAGGGCGGACGACGGTGCAAAAGCCGACCCATTGGATCGGATCGTCCCGAGACGACCTGCGTGCCTTCCCCGACGAGGTCCGCCGCGTGATGGGTTTCGCGATCAACGTGCTCAGAAGCATCCTCGTGCCAAGGCCTTGAAGGGGTTTGGCGGACGCGTGTACTGGACGTGACCGATGATGAGGATGGCGATACCTATCGCGCCGTTTACACCGTCCGCTTCGAGGGAATGATCTATGTCCTTCGCGCTTTTCAGAAGAAGTCGAAGAAGGGGAGTGAGACGCCGAAGCGCAACATCGAGGTAATCAAAGATCGGCTCAAGGTGGCCGAGGCTCATACCGCGAACACTATGGGAAAGGCGCCAACAAATGACCAGCGCAAAAAAAGTGACCGTCGGCAGCGGCAACGTTTTCGCTGATCTTGGTTTTGCCAATCCCGAAGAAGAACTTCTCAAGGCAAAACTCATTCGAGAAATTCGCTCGATCATCAAACGTCGAAAACTCACCCAAGCCAAGGCTGCCGTCATACTTGGACTTAAGCAGCCCGATGTTTCCGCTCTGGTCACCGGGCGTGTGGGTAAATTCTCGATCGACCGCCTGGTTCGTTGCCTGGATCGGTTGGATTACAAGGTAGATGTCGTCGTACGCCACAAGCCGCGTCGGACCGCTACGCGTGCGGCTGCCGCATAAGCAGTAGCCTGCATGATGGCATTTCCGGGAGTGGAGCGGCAGATGGCGAAGACGGGAAGCTTCAAGGATCTGGTGCAGGCCCGCGTCAGGAAAGACAAGAAGTTTGCCGAAGCGCTTCTTCGTGAAGGTGTCGATGCGCTGCTGAGCGGGGATGTCGAAACCGGCAAGACGATTCTGCGCGACTACATCAAGGCGACTGTCGGATTTGAAAAGCTTGGCGAAGCAACCGGGACCCAGCCCAAGAGTCTCATCCGGATGTTCGGTCTACGAGGCAATCCGCAGGCCAAGAACCTCTTTAGCGTTCTTGGCTATCTTCAGAAGCGTGCGGGTGTGAAACTCCACGTCGCATAGCAGACGCAGCAAGTAGCCTGCATGAGCGCAGCGATATGCAGGATTCGATCGAGCAAAGATCCCGGATGTCGCTGCGCTCATCCGGGTTACGCAGCATTGATTAAAACAGATAGCTAATTCGACTTCGCGCCGTCCGCCGCCTCTGGCGCCGCCGGCTTCTGCCCGCCGCCGGTGAGCCGCTCGATCACCGAGCGCACCGCGTCGCGGGTCTTGCGGTCCTTCACCGCATCGAGCAGCGGCGCCGCGCCGGGCGAGCGGCGGATCAGGCTTTCCGGGTCGGGGAATACCAGCGGATCGTCCCACGGGCCCTGCACCACGAACGGCAGTTCAAATCCCTTGTCGCCGACATTGGCCGCCGGCGTCAGGCTGGCGACGCCCTTGAGGTCGTATTCGCGCGACGGCACGGAAGCCGTGCCGGTCAGCGTCAGGCGCGTCGTCGGTCCGTCGACGCGGACGTCCTCGACGCTGGCGATGCCGTCGTTGAAGCGCACCGAGACGGTGAGATGGTCGTAAGGCGTGGAGCCGGAGCGCAGATTGCCGCTGCCGGCCAGCGGCCGACGCTCCAGCCGCTTCAAAAGCTGCTCGACATTGAAGCCCGCGATCGCGCCGTCATAACCGACCAGGTTGGCGCTGCCGTCGAGCGAGGAGGCGAGGCCGAACGGGCTCGAGCCGGAGGCCGTCAGTGAAACGCCGAGATTGCCGCGGCCGGAGAGTTTGGTGATGCCGAACAATTCGCCGGCGCAGGCCTGCAAATCGACATCGGTGAACTGGAACTGCGCCTTGACGTCGGCGACCGCATCCGACCGCGCGATCCCGAACGAGCCCCTGGCGATGCCGCCATACATCTGCGCTTCGCCGATCGAGAGCGCCAGCGCGCCGTTGCGCAGGTTGGCGCCAAACGCCGTGCGGCCGAGCTTGGTCGGGCCTACCGTCACCTTCGCCGCCGACAGCCGCATGTCGAGATCGGTGGCGGACAGCGAGGATAGATCGAACAATTGCCGGTTCCAGTCGCGCGCGCCGCTCGCCAGGAGCCGCACGGTGGAAATGTAGGGCGTGAAATCGAGATTGCCGGCGGCAAGCGTCGCCTGCAGCGTCTGGCGGCCGTTATTGGCGACCGTCATAACACCCTCGGCGACATTGCCGTCGAGTTCGACATTGACGTTGGTCAGCGCCACCGAGGCGCCAACCACGTTGGCACGCGCCTTCAGCGCGAAGCGGCCGAACCCGCCGCTGCCGGGCACCTGCTGGCCCATCCAGCGCAGCGCGTTGCGCAGCGACACGCTGTCCACTGTCACGACGCCTTCCATCATCAGGCTGGTGCGGTTGGCGAGCGAGCCGTCGAACGCCAGTTTCAGCGGCGCGCTGACGAGGCGCGCCTTCAGGCCGGAGCGGTCGCCCGACAGCATGGCGATGAAATCGCCGGCCGAGATCGAACCATCGACGCGTTCGCCGCGCCAGTCGAATTGTCCGGTCGCCGCGAACGAGCGCGAGATCGACGGCCAGGCCAGCGACAGGTCGATGTCGCTGATTTGCTCGGTGACCTGGTTGGCGGCGTCCTCGTATTTCAGAACGCCGTCCTGAATCCGGATTTCCGAGAACGACACCCGGTTTTCGGCGCCGGGCTTCATGGTGCGCGCGATCCGCTCGACGAACGGCGTCCAGTTGCTCTCGCCGCCGGCTACCCGCACGACGTGGATCTGCGGCCGCAGCATCATGACGTCGGCGATTTCGAAGCGGCGCAGCAGCAGCGGCAGCAGCCGCAAATTCGCGGTCAGCACGTCCACCTTCAGCGCCGGGTCGGCGGTGCCGCCGCCCTTCAGCCCGACATTGTGGAACGAGACATAGCTGCCCGGAAACACCGACACGTCGATCGCGCCCGACACCACCAGGTCGAGCCCGGTGACGTCACGGATCTGCGCCTCAACCGCCTGCCGCAGCGCGTCTCGGTTGAGGAACCAGGAGGTCCCGATCAGCGCGAACACGGCCAGGCCGAACAGCGCCGCAATCGGCATCCCGAGGCGTTTCATTCCTTGGGCCATCGTCAATGACATATCCGGATCTGGCTAAACCGAACTCGGGTTGAGGCTACGGACTGGGTGATTAGGGTCTATGTCGAGCGGGGCAGGCGGCGCAACGGTCAAGCCCGGCCAACCCACGCAACTTGAAGGGTTTTCTTGACGCTTTCAAGGCCGAGGTGGCGCCCTGCGGGCGGTTCGGCGGCATAATCCCCGCATCATTGACGCACCGCGAAGAATTCGCCTAATAATTCCCAAGATAATGCCGTCCGACGGCAGTTCCCTCCATCAGGTCATATTCCATGAACAAGGTTTATCCCGACGCCAAATCGGCACTCGATGGCGTCCTCAAGGACGGCATGATGATCATGTCGGGCGGCTTCGGCCTGTGCGGCATTGCCGAAACCCTTTCGGACGCGATCCGCGATTCCGGCGTCAAGGGTTTGACGGTCATCTCCAACAATGCCGGCGTCGACGGCATCGGGCTCTCCAGGTTGCTGGAGACGCGGCAGATCAAGAAGATGATCTCGTCCTATGTCGGCGAGAACAAGCTGTTCGCACAGCAATACCTCGCCGGCGAACTGGAACTCGAATTCAACCCGCAGGGCACGCTGGCCGAGCGCATCCGCGCCGGCGGCGCCGGCATCCCGGCCTTCTACACCAAGACCGGCGTCGGCACGCTGATCGCCGAAGGCAAGGAAGTGAAGGAATTCGACGGCGAGAAATACATCATGGAGCGCGGCCTGTTCGCCGATCTCGCGATCGTCCACGCCTGGAAGGGCGACACCGCCGGTAACCTGATCTACCGAAAGACCGCGCGAAACTTCAACCCGATGATGGCGACGGCCGCGAAAATCACGGTGGCCGAGGTCGAACATCTGGTTCCGGCCGGCGAACTCGATCCCGACCACATCCATACGCCCGGCATTTTCGTCAAACGCATCATCGAAGTGGGGACCGGCAAGAAGCGCATCGAGTTCCGCAACACCCGCCCGCGCCCTGCACGCGCGCCCGCGGCCGCAACCGGGAGTGAAGTCTGATGGCCTGGACCCGTGAACAGATGGCAGCGCGCGCCGCAAAGGAATTGCGCGACGGCTATTACGTCAACCTCGGCATCGGCATTCCGACGCTGGTCTCGAACTACATTCCCGACGGCATCGACGTCAGCCTGCAGAGCGAGAACGGCATGCTCGGCATGGGACCGTTTCCTTACGAGGGCGAGGAAGACGCCGACCTCATCAATGCCGGCAAGCAGACGGTGAGCGAACTGCCCGACACCAGCTATTTCTCCTCGGCCGATTCCTTCGGCATGGTGCGCGGCGGCCATATCGATCTGTCGATATTGGGAGCGATGCAGGTGGCGCAGAACGGCGACCTCGCCAACTGGATGATCCCCGGCAAGATGGTGAAGGGCATGGGCGGCGCGATGGACCTCGTCGCCGGCGTCAAGCGCGTCGTCGTCGTGATGGAGCACTCCGCCAAGGACGGCCCCAAACTGCTGAAGAACTGCAATCTGCCGCTGACCGGCGAAAAGGTCGTCGACATGGTGGTGACGGATCTTGCCGTCTTCACCATCGACAAGCATGGCAAGGACGGCATGGCGCTGATCGAACTTGCCGACGGCGTCACGCTGGACGAAGTGAAGGCGAAGACCGAAGCCGAGTTTCGTGTCGCGCTGAAAAACGCGTAGGGGCGAAGCTCAATTTATCGTCGTCCCGGCGAACGCCGGGACCCATACGCCGCGGCCTCTCGTTACTTGACGGGACGGCGTAGAGAGACCTTCTTCAATTAGCAGATGACCGGGGTTATGGGTCCCGGCGAACGCCGCGACGACGAAAATCCAGCGCCGTCGTTCCTCAACGTATACCGGTCCGCTCAGCGATCGACCGGCGTCCCCGGGCCGAGATGATACCGGCTGGAGAAGAACACCAGCGGGAGATCGTCGCAGTAATCGCACTCCGATACTTCGGCGATGAACAGCGTGTGGTCGCTGACATCGATCGTCCGCGTGACCTCGCAGGCAAAGAACGCCACGCAGTTGGCGAGGCGCGGCAAGCCTTCCACGATTTCATAATCGGGATCCGTGCCACGTGAGCGGCCCGCGAAATGTCGCGACAATGCCCCGCCCTGTTCCGGCAGCACGTTGACGCCGTAGCGCCGGCTTGCCGAGATCGCCGCATGCATCCGGCCTGATTTGACCGAGACCAGCACCGTCGGCGGCGACAGGCTGATCGTGACAAAGCTGTTCGCGGTCATGCCACAGGCCTCGCCGTGCGAATCCAGCGCGGTCAGCACTGCCACGCCGGTCGCAAAGCGCGATGCGGCTTGGCGGAAGGCGAGCGGATCGGCGCGCTGCATCCGATGCGCCCTCAGGCCGTCGCCCGCAGCGCCGGCGCCGTGTGGCGCGCGATCCAGGCCTGGATGCGGTCGGGCGATGCGACGCGGTCCCATTGCACGTCGGGATAGTTGAAGTTCTCGGTGAATTCGTCGGCCAGCGCCTGGTTCTGGCTCATCGTGCCGATCAGCACGCCCAGCGCCTCCGACGGCGGCTGCAGCATAACGTTGGTCCAGCGCGCGGCCGCCAGCACGCGGTCCTGTCGCTTGAGGTCGACCTTTTCGCAGAACCGCGCATCCAGCACATCGGCGGTGACGATCTCCTCGCCGAGCACGAACGCGGCGTAGGAGGCGACATTGGCGCCCTGTCCCATCATCGGATCGACCACGGAATGGACGTCGCCGAGCGCAATGGCGCATTTGCCGCCGTCGAACTCCACCACGGTTTTGCGAACCGTCGGCACCACGCCGCCTTGCAGCAGGTCGATCGGCTGCGCGAGGTCGAAGCGCGCGGTGTCGATGCGGTCGTAAGTGGTCGGATGATGCCTTTCGAGTTTTTCCAGAACGGTGGCGAGGAAACGCTTGCGGTCGGCGTCGTAACTCAGCGTCGCCAGTTCTTCCATGTCGCCGCCCGGCACGTTCTCCATCAAGAGCGCGCTGGCGATGCCGTCGAAGGTAATGGTGGGGATCACGATCATCTCGCCGTGGCCCGGCGAAACCGACAGCGTCACGTTCATCGGGTCCGGCTCGCGCACGCCGGTATAGAGGCCGACGCACAGCCGCCGCTGCGGCTGCGAATAGGGCGAGTGTTCCGGCCGGTAGGCGAACAGCTGGCCGAGCGGGCCCTTGCCGCTGGCGACGACGAGCAGGTCGAAGCGATCGACCAGCGGCGCGATGTCGCTTTCCTCGATGCGGCGATACTCGATGCTGCCGCCGCGATCGGCAAAGTCCTTCATCAGCACCGGCAGGTAGATCCGGTAATCCACGGCGCGGCTCGGCTTGGAGAAGTAGCCGCGGAAGCCGATCGGCTGCGGGAAATTGAAGAAATGATCGTGGTAGTAATAGTGGTGCTTGGGGTCGTTCCAGTGATTGACGCCGAGATAGTCCTCGCGCGCGATCGTCACATGGTGATGCGCGACCGTGTTGAGCAGGCGGATGCCGCGATACTCGTCCGGCGCGCGGTCGGTGATCAGCGTGGCGTCGACGCCGTGCTTCTGCAGGTACAAGGCCAGATGCAGACCGGCGATGCCGGCTCCGACGATCCCGATGCGCCGTCTCATGTTCGCCTCCCGAAAGCTATTCGGGAGCTGGCCTCCCGTTGTTGAGCGCACCCTAGCGGCGAACTTGCTCCAGAAAAATGGAATGGATAGGATATGATCTATTCCTGATGGGAATGATCGGATGGACCGGATCGACTGTTTGCGTGCCTTTGTCCGCGCGCTGGAGGGCGGCAGCTTTTCGGTGGCCGCCAGTGAACTCGGCATCGGCCAGCCGGCGGTGAGCAAGCGGATCGCGCTGCTCGAACGCGAGTTCGGCACGCAATTGTTCTTCCGCACCACGCGCAAGCTCAAGCCGACGCCCGAGGGCCACCGCATCTACGATCTGGCGCGCCAGATCCTCGGCAATTTCGACATGGCGCGGGCCAACGTCGAAGAGAACTCGCTGCGGCCGAGCGGTACGCTGCGGGTCAGCCTGCCGTCGTCGTTCGGTCGCCGCTATCTGATGCCGGTCATCGCCGAATATGTCCGCACCTATCAGGGCGTTCGCCTTGATGTTCGCTTCAGCGAGCGGTTCGTCAATCTGGTGGAGGAGGGGATCGAACTGGCGCTACGAATCGGGCAGCTCGAATCGAGCACGCTGGTCGCCCGGCGCCTCGGCACGGTGCGCCGCTATCTGGTCGCGACGCCGGCCTATCTGAAGGAGCGGCCAACGCCGCGCGCGCCGGAAGACCTCAACGCGCACCAGTGCATCGTCTATTCGCGCGTGCCCGCCGCCAATGACTGGATCTTCGAGTCCGAACACGGCCGTCACGTTGCTTCGATCGGCGGGCCGCTTCTGGTCGACGATGCCGACGCCATGGAGCAGGCGGTGATGCATCATCTCGGCATCGCGATCCTGCCGGAGTGGAGCGCACTCGCCGGCATACGCCGCGGCCAGCTGCAGAATTTGCTGACGGACTTTTCGATCGCAGCGCTGCCGCTGCACGCCGTCTATCCCGAAACGCACTGGATGTCGCTGCGGGCAAGAAGCTTCCTCGACCTGCTCATCAAGCGCGCCGGGCAGTT
>CADEDX010000246.1 GCA_902826195.1 uncultured Bradyrhizobium sp.
TGCCGCGTACTATTCCATCGCGACGCGGGCCTGCGTCAGGCGATGCGCTGGTACACGCGGATGGGACGCCGTGTCTGGCCTTACGAGATCAGCAACTTCCTGCGCGACCGCCGCCTGAAGAACGGACCAACGGTCGCCGAGTTCTGGGGCGCGCCCCAGGACAGCGAGGAGGAATCCATGTCCGCGCGACCGGCGCGGCGGACCGGGGCTCGAACTGCCGCTTAAGAAAAGCGTGCGAATGACGCGCAGGCATCCAAGGACCTGGCGCGGGGTTCGCGGTTCTATTCTGAATGGTGGCAGAATGGCGCGCCCGAAGAGATTCGAACTCCTGACCCCCAGATTCGTAGTCTGGTATTCCACGTTGTTAGTCCAGCGCGTAAGCAAAATTACAGCCACTATTTCCCGGAAAATTGCTCGATACCTTCAGATTTTGGTTGCCAAGAGTGCACACTCTGCATCATTCTGCTGCTTACCATATGCTTACCAGCCTGGATCATGCGGTTCACTCGAAAAACACTGGCCACGCTCAATTTACCGGACGGGAAGCCTTACGCGATCCACTGGGACGAAGATTTGCCCGGGTTTGGGATAAGGCTCAATCCGACAAGCAAGGTTTGGGTTGTACAATATCGAGCCCACGGGAAGACCCGGCGAGAGACAATCGGCCCCACCAATTCGATTTCCCTCGAGGCTGCTCGCAACAGCGCACGAGACACTCTTTCTCGTGTGAGGCTCGGGGCTGACCCTCGCGCTGAGAAAATGGCAACTAGGTCACAGAACGCTGTTACCTTCCAGGTCGTGGCCAATCGCTATCTTAAGTCTGCAGCGGAGCGGCTAAAGCCCCGATCATTGACAGAAATAACGCGTCATCTCACCAAGCAATGGAGCAATCTATCCGAACTCCCGATAAAGGCCATCGATAGATCTGTCATCTCAATTAGAATTGAGGAACTTGCGGAGGTCAGCGGCCCGATTGCAGCTAATCGCGCGCGAGCTTCACTCTCAGCACTCTACTCTTTCGCGATTAGTGCGGGTTTGTGCGATATCAATCCGGTTATTGGCACCGTAAAGCCCGGTCACGAGATTACGCGCGACCACGTCCTAGCCGAAAGCGACATGATAGCACTTTGGAATGCTTGTCACCCTACCGACTATGGCCGAATTCTTCAGTTATTGCTTCTGACGGGCCAAAGACGGGAGGAGGTGGGTGGAATGCTTTGGTCTGAGGTCGACCTCGATAAGGCAATCTGGGTCCTCCCCGCCCAGCGTACAAAAAACAAACGGACGCACGAAGTGCCCTTGGCTCCTCAATGCTTGGCAATCCTACGCTCAGCACCTCGCGTACTTGGAAGGGACAATGTTTTTGGGAACGGGGAACGGGGTTTCTCAGGCTGGTCTAAGGCCAAACTCTCGTTAGATGCCAGGTTATCTCCTCAATCATCCGCAACTTGGAAACTACATGATCTTCGTCGGACAGCAGCTACCGGCATGGCGACCTTGGGAGTCGATCCTCATATAATTGAGGCCGTGCTGAACCATATTTCTGGAACGCGAGCGGGCGTGGCCGGCATCTATAACCGCGCCACATATCGCAATGAGAAGCGCGCAGCCCTATCGATGTGGGGAACTTACGTTGATGGTATAGTGTCCGCATGCAACTAAGCTGGCTCATAGATCCTCCGCTAGATCTCGTAGGCCGTATTCTAAAGGAAATGGACTACGTAAATTGGATTGTTGCGAAAGCTCGGGCGCGAGATGGAAAACGACGACGTGCTGTTTCTGTCGCTAAAACTAAAACTGCGCGACAGAGCGCTGAATGCCTAGAACTTACTGATGATGAGCTGCTGTCTCTCCCGAGGAAAGAGTTTGTGTTCGATTATGCAGCAGTACAGGCAGAACTTCCGCATTTTCTGCGAGCACTTGTAGAAATTAATGAATCACGCTCCTGGGGCGCGCGAACCGAAATCGTTTCGACTCTAAGCAAACTTGAAAAACATCTGAAGGATATGGGCGCTACCTTCGATGGCACTGCTCAAATATTGTCTCAGCCGGATAACTCGAAAGTACTGGAGTTCAGCGTTTGCTCGTTGAGGAAGAGCAATAAATCGATGACCGCCTTCGTCGCCAAATATCAATCGCATACAACGGGCAGCGCTTTCCATATTGCGCGTGAATTGGATGCAGGGCTAGCAGAATTGCAAAGCATAATTCTCCAGGTCCGGGTTATCGAAGATGACTACGTCCAAGAAACGCTTCATTTCGGCCGACGGCACGATCTCGCTTCGGAGGCCAAAAGCATCGACAGCATGCAATCTGAATTGAGCAAGTGTGCAGCATACTTAACTGGATGCGCATCGGCTGATGCATTGCATCACGCTTTCGTGGATTTTTGTGCACGGCGGAAATCACTGAAGAACCGCGACGAGCCTCGGCAGGAACTGTTATCCATCCATGGTGAATTAGTCAGCTGGATACGCCGGCAGCTAAACGCCATGCAGAGTTTGGTCGATCATCTTAAGCTTCTTATCGAAGAATTCGACCGTCTTGAGGACGATCAGAGAAATGATTGGATACAACAGGGATCTGGCGAATTGGGTCAAAGCGCAAGACAGTCTCTTGTCCCTTTCTTGAAAAAAGGGCGTGATCCCGGGATGTGCACCGAGCTTGTTCGCGAACTCGCTTCACTTTATCGAGTGGCTTTCGATCGGACTTTTCGAGTGCATTGTGCACATGGAGCAAGCCACGAGAACCTGCTTAGGCGCTTAGACGCACATGACCTCCGAGCGCGTCGATCACTTCGCATTAGTGATTATAGGATCGGACAATCAGTCATTTTTGCTTGCGCGGTGATACGTGCTCTCGAATTGGATTATCTTGCGATACCGTTCAAAAGGAACGAAATCGGAGCTCATTCCGAAGCCGAAGGTCGGCATGACGTGCAAAAGTACAATCGCGAGGCTGGTTTACATGGTCTGCGATATTACGATCACGATGAAGCGCTGCCCGTTGATAAGCGCACTTTCGATTTAATTATTGCAATAGGGAACGGCTGGCAACAATGTCAGCGCCCTTGAGCGAATACTGCGCGAGAATCGAGTAAGACGGCTGCTTGCTCGTCGCTTTTGACCAAGCTCGCCCTATCTGCGACCGTATCTCGGCTCCAGTGCGCAGCTAAGCGATCCCACAACTCATGCTTCGCAATGCCTTGGATTGCGGCATGATGCTCGATCAAGTTATCGACAACTCGAAACTTCAGCTGCAGTCCCCATAGTGCTATTACATCCCTCATTTCACCAGCAATGGAAACACTTATTGCTTGGCGGATGCATTGCACCGCTCGTCGAGGGTCCGCGTCTATCTCTTGAACCAGTTGCTGAGCGCGCCAGCTCCTTTCTAAGAAAGCGATAAGATAGTCCAGCGTCCGTCCTCCCCAGGTTGCATCGAAGAGCTTAATCACCTCGGCGAACGTTGACACTTTCGCTTCGATCATCATTTTCGACAGATGCCATAGCATTCCGGGAAGCCCATCGCCGTGTGCGGTGATGAGGTCAAGCATTTCCTCATCCCACTGAGGAGCGGGCAACCATCGCCTCAATAAACTACGTCCAGTGACTTTATCTAAGCGCGTCAAAACAAACTGATCGCTTCGAGACGCTGCTGCCTTGCGAACGGCCTCTTTGCAATCGGTCAACAACACGAACGTCGTGAGCTTTACACCGTTCTCGACCGTTTTAAGAAACGTGTCGATACCTTCATCAGATCGTTCGACGTTTTTAAGGATCACGACTCGTCGTTCGGATAACGGCTCGTATCTCAGCAAATCGATGTGGTACTTACACCAGTACGAAATGTCAGTCTTGGTCATATCAAACTCGAGGTAACCCCAGAGCGACGACGATGCGAATCGCTGGCACGAGATGCAACGACCGCAGGGATTCATACTTTCTGTGAGGTGGCCCTCGCAGAGCAAGCTCTTCGCATAAAGCCGCGCCAGCGTCCGCTTTCCGGAACCTGGCAGGCCCGCCAGCATCAAGGGTCGATTGTGGCGATCGTAGGCAAATCGCTCCCTGAGCGCATCAATAATTGGCTTTTGTCCGAACAGCTCGTCGAAGCTAGCGACTTCATCGCTTTGGTCATCAACGTTCAAGTAGCTGTCAGAAAGCCTGATAACTTCAGCCGCAGCCTTCCTCAAACTTGCAATTGTTTGCAGCCATGCTGGGGTCTGTCGCTTCCTGCTTTGCGCCAACAAAACGGACCAGAGCTCGCAAACGGGCATCAGATCTTGCGACTCTTCTTCGAAAGTGTCAGCGGGCACCTCTACCAGGGAGCTCCACAAGCCCTCCAACGGGTCAATGGAAAGGCGCGCCAGACGACGCTCAAACTCATGAAGCAGATAACTAACGATCAGGCTAGGCGGAACAGAGGCTCGTTCGAAACGGTGAACTTGACTCAACAATATCGCGGCCCATAAGAGAGCAGCCTCGGGCGACGCCTCAACGGCAGCAAAGGAACCACGACCTTTACGACATCGTGCCGCTACGATGTCGCTGGATATTCGAAGCAATTGATCCACTAGCGTACTTGGACCAACGCCCCGCTCAGTTCGCCACGCCACCGCTTGGATGACGCCACGCATTTGGCGCGCAGTGGGGTTATCAAGATAGCGACTGAGCGCGCCGTGCAAGAGAGATCTCGGGCGAAACTCGGCCGACGCCGCTGGAGGAATGCTGAACGCAGCACTCCCCGGTTTGGTGTACAGCAATATCGCTCGATCAAACTCCTTGGCCACACGCGGGAGGAGCGTCCACGCTTCATCTTCGACCCACCTACGAAAATGGCGCACGAACGTTTTGTTCTTTACCAGATCGCGAGCCGCCGGAAATTTCGATTGAGATGCCAGGAACTCTAAGATCGTCGCGATATTACTGCCTGTGACTATTGGCTCATCGATCACAGCAATGTTGGCGCGCTGCAACGAATTCCATGTTGCTGAATTGACAATGATCACGCAAGGTTCAGCCGGCGCATCGTCAAACAGCTCTTCGAGGCGATTGAACTGGCGTCGCGCGTCTTTTCCATGCAGCTCACACAGTTTGATAGCCGGAAAGAGACCCTCAAAGTTCCACAACCTGGCAAGCGCCTTACTGTCTTGAGTATCCAAAACGCGACCCGATCTACGTGCGATCTCACCCATCGTCGCGATCATCTTAGCGTACAGATACGAACTGCGTTTGCGATAGAGTATCACGCCTGAGATCGCACGAGGCGCCTGAACAAAGTCAATGTCGAAGGTCACCACCAGCCCCTCCATGCTCTCACACGCTGTTCAGGCTTGATCGAACGCCACATCTCCATTCGCTCTGCGATTTGCCTGTCTAAACCGGCGACATCATCCTCCCATAATCTCCTAAGCGCCGAGAGCTCGTCGAGCCTCGCTTGCCTTTCGGCTTGTCTATCGACGTACTCACGAAGCTCCCATCCCGCGAGCGTCCATTTAAATGCGCCTGCCTCTAAGGGGAGCAGTGGATCTACATGAGGGAAGCTTGCGGCCTCTATCGAACAGGACGTCAGCAACTCTGAGAAGAATAAGTGCTGACAATCAGTAGGCCCCGGATACCTCCATGTATCCTTTCGGACCCCGATCTTGGACCTTAAGTCGTCTTTAGCCGAAGAAAATCCTGACGCACACCCCGAACATAGGTCTCGTATCGCTTGCAGGTGAAAGACCATATTGGCCTCCCTGTCGATCTTAGTCGTCGACGTAGACATTGTGTTCGGAAACCCGTTAGCGAACATCAGCTCAAACTCATCGAGGAGGTCCTTCTCAACGTGCGCGACAATGCGAATGTGTAGCTCGGGGCCATGGCGCTCGATGGTGCCTATGTACACCAGTAGGCCACCTGAAAGTCTGTGCCTCATCGCATCAAATATTGCAGTTACGACACGGATTCCCGCCGTCTCCAAATCTGAATTGCCTGCGCTTAATTTGATCAGCGCGGTCGCATTGAGTATTTGTCCGTAGTGCTGCACAAAAAAGCTTAAGCGGTTGAGAATGAGCTGAGCATCGCTTTCGTTGAGATAGAGCGAGGAGCTCGCTTTCGTATCCTTGGTGGCGCGGTCGAAGGTTAGCAGAGTGCCCGACCGTCGCGGATCATTAGGAGCAGTGCTTACATTTTTCGAGATTTCCGCCACTTCCGCCGGCCGATCGACTATCGAACTGAACAACGCAATGGCGAGATATGCGCTATTGTCACTCTCGGAGTTACGAGATGACCAGTAATCCATCATTCCCTCGAATGTCGCGACCAGGGACCGTCCCGCCAGTCCGTATCGTTTCATCAAATCAAGCATGAACGATTGTCGGACGTCGACCATATGATGGATTAGCGGATCGATAATCAGCTTTTCCCCCACAATGTCGTTAAAATAGACTTCAGCCACGAAGCTTTCTATCGCGCTGCGTTTTTCGGTTGGGCTATCCACCCACGCGGTCAACGACCGTGTTTGCTGTGCTCGATCTCCAGTCGCCAAGGCCTTGAAGTAGTTGGCCAGATGATCGTACCTACCTAGATCAAAATAGTCCTTTATCAAGTTCTCGTCGATAGACTGCTTCAAATTGCTCAAGCTCTGAAGCGCGATGACCAAGTCGCGCGCTTGCTGCGGCTGCGCCGCTACGAAAAGGCGCAGGGCACTTGTTGTAATCTTAATATTCTCATCATCGGAGATTTTTCTAACGAGTGCGTAGGCTGCATCTGCCTCAAGCGGACGGATGTGAATATCGAGAAAGCGTGACACGAATGCCCCTCGCATTCCTTTGATATCCGTCGTGGCGACGCAGATGATCAGGCCGGGGCGCTCAGTCTGCAGAAAGACAAGCAACGCGTCCTGTGCTTCGTGGCTCATCCGATGGACTTCGTCAAAAAAGCATACCTGAACGGGCGTGATTCCGATGCGGCTGCTTATAGCCATCACAAAGGCTAAGATGTCCTCCTTCGAACCCGAGCGACCTGCGGTATCGTATTCATGCAAATACTCGGACGGATTCACGCAGGACTCGCAAGAACCGCAGGGGGAACCATCAGACTCGATCCTCTGGCAATTGAGCGCCATGGCGAAAATACCAATTGAGCTGGTTTTTCCCGACCCAACTTGCCCGAAGAGCGCAATATGTCGCTCGATCTTGCCGTTGAGAATCAGATTGGCGAGTTGAGTTACGGCATGATCCTGACCAACTATTTCGCTGAACTTCCTCGGCCGATATTTCTCTTCCCATCTCATGGCGCGCCGTGCCCCTAAAATCTGAACTGCATGGTGATCCGATCTCCGGATCACCATGCCATGTTTCAACGATGCGGTTCCCGGGATCAGCGATCAGTGGTTGGCCGCGGCAAGTACACCGCGCCTATTTCTTTTTTGTATTTTCGATGGATCGGTACGCTCTCGTCGCCCATGTAGATTTCCAGGCTATCGGCAAATTTTTGGCGGGAGATAACCTCTTTCGTTTCCTTCATAAACAGGTCTCTAAGCTTATCCGCTCGCACTCCATCCAGATGGCAGATCGACTTGATCTTCTCAGACTTAAGGTCGAGGTCCCGGAGCCATTTCAGCAACGTCGACACCGGTTTGTATTGATTTTGGTATTTATGGAGCTCGACGAGGTGCGGTACGATGGGGCTAGGCTCATAAGGGTTTACCGACGTCCACAAGAGTTGAAAATTGATGGTGTTAACGATGTCCCAGATCCGTGAGTCTCCGCCGCGATCGCCGTTGCCGTTGCGGAAGGGCATCATTAGAAAGCGACGGTGACCCGTCTCATCCTCAATCAGCTCGGTAATGGGCCTGTTTGCGGTACCAATGAGGGTCGCTACCTGCCGCATGCTGCTTGAAGTTGATGTGAATAAGGTTCGCCGGTTGATGTGCGTGGCAGTGATGAGACTCTTGAGTATCGCTGCATCGCTACCCGATATGCCCTCAACGTCATCGATGACCACTATCGGATATCTGTAAATATCGCCGCTTCTCGGGTCAGCAAATTGCGACAGGAGCACGTCCGCGCTGGCCAATTCTGCAAGCGGCTCAACGAAGCGTCGGACAAATGTTGACTTTCCCGTTCCCTGCTCTCTGCTCCAAATGACCGGCATTAGATGATTGGAGACTGGAAGATTAAGGATTTTTCGCTTAGCCTGATGTATCTCATGGAGCAAGGCCGCAATAGCGAGGCTTTCGTTCATTGCAAAACAAGATGCGAGCTTACGATGCTCGATTTCAACGGCCTTAACATCCTGAACCGTTGCGGCGAACAGCGGCATAAGAATCAACCGCTTGCGGATCGACTGTCGGCGCCGAATTTCACGGCGAAGGGCAGCTTTTAGGATGCTTGCACTTATTTTCAGCTTTAGCTCTTCGCTTACGTAGAGCAACAGTTCGTCAAGGACCGTTTGGTTCGATATCGGCTCGACTTCGAGGAAGGGTTCTATCAGATCAGGACGATCTGCCTTGGTGGGCACGCCCGGCCTGGTCCAGCTCCCATCGTAGCGAGCATCGTATCCCCAAAATTCGAGCAGCTCTCGAACTGAGCTCCCGGCATCCATGTGGACGAAAAGCGCATTTTTGGCCCAAGGGCTTTTGTGCTCGATAAGGTTTGGTGGTGTGCTATGGGCGGCGCTTATTTCATGAGAATTTTCGCACGACATTGAGGGTCCGATTAGTAGATTTCTAGCTGCCGGCTATGCAACCAAGTTACGAGGTCCCCAAGGCGCCATCCAAGCCGTCGCTCGCCAAGCCGGATAGGCCTGGGGAGTTGCCCTTGAGCATGGAGGCGACGGAAATGAGAAATCGAAACCCCGCAAAAGCTAGCGGCGTCGCTCGCGCGCAAAACGCACTGGAGTGCAAGTTGCTCTGGCAAATTCTCGATCACAGATTTTAAGTCGCTTCGCATGGCGACCAATTTGCCCCCAATCAAATAGCCGTATGTGCGGGGCGCTCGTTTTTCGGTGCCATATTACCTTCAATATCGCTTCAGTGCGGTATAGCCAGTGGCAGGCGACCCAAGTCCAGCGAACAGTCAGGGGAGGCGCAAACGAAACTGACGAGGCCGACGGGCTGACGAAGCTGACGAAGCTGACGAAGCTGACGAAGCTGACGAAGCTGACGAAGCTGACGAAG
>CADEDX010000247.1 GCA_902826195.1 uncultured Bradyrhizobium sp.
CCTCCAGCGCGTAAAGTCCGGTCAGATAATTGGCCTGAAACGACGCGCCGGCCTCGAAGGGAACCTGCGGCGGCAACTGCTTGAGCGCCGCTGATGGCACCGAGATGTACTCGGCGAGCGCGCCGGAACGGGCCATGCCGATGACGGGCATGCCGGGCCTGAACGCCGTGACGCCGTCGGCCACGGCGTCGACGATGCCGGCAAACTCCGTTCCCGGCACGAAGGGCAGCGGGTCCCTGGTCTGATAGAGCCCTTGCACCTTCAATCCGTCGACGAAGCCAACCGCCGCCGCGCCGACCTTGACGCGGACTTCGCCCTCGGAAAGGCCCGGTGTATCGATCTCCTTGATCGCGATGCCGTCGATCGAATCGTAGTTTTCGACAACCACGGCCTTCATGCAATTTCCTTCATGCGTTTTCTTCTTGGTCTCCAGTGCGTTATGCCCGAACCTTGCAGCATCTGCGATACTTCGGATGAAGCTTTACTCGGCGGCTTCCGCCTGCCGGTCGATCGCCAGCGCGCCCGCCTTGATGCGCGGAATGAGGTCACGGCCGATTGCCATCGTGTCGTGAGGGTTCTCAAAACCGCGCAGCAGAAAGGAATGAATGCCAAGCCGGTAATACCCGAGCACCGCCTCGGCGATCTGATCCGGCGTTCCGACCAGGCATGACGTGTTGCCAGGCGCGCCGGTGGCGCGTGCGATCCCCATCCACAGCCGCTCGTCATGCACGTCGCCGCGGGCGGCGTAGCCGAGCAGGCGCTCGGCGGAATGGTTGGTCGGCTGCGGCGCCGCGCCGGTCTTGCGCTCCACGTCCGCCAGAAGGGCGTTGGCCTTGTCCCACGCCGCGCCCTCGGTTTCCGCCATGATCGGCCGCAGCGACATGTTGAAGCCGACGCGGCGTCCGAAGGCCGCGGCACGGCGGCGGAAATCCTGCACGCGCTCTGCCGTTTCCTTGAGCGGTTCGCCGAACACTGCGAACACGTCGCAATATCTGGCGCCCATCTCCAGCGCGCCTTCGGACGAGCCGCCGAAGAACAAAGAGGGGTAGGGCTGCTGATACGGCTTGATGTCGGTATAGCCACCCTCGACGCGGTAGAACTCGCCCCTGTGATCGATCGGGCGGTCGCTGGTCCAGAGTTTTTGCATCACGTCGAGATATTCGCCGCCGCGGCGGTAGCGGTCGTTCTTGGGCAGGAAGTCGCCTTCGCTGGCCTGGTCGGCGTCGCTGGTGCCGGCGATGATGTGCAGCGCCATCCGGCCCTGCGTGAGCTGGTCGAAGGTCGCGACCTGCCGCGCGGCAAGGGCCGGCGCCACCGAGCCCGGCCGGTGCGCGATCAGGAACTTGATCCGCTCGGTATGGTCGGCGGCATAGAGTGCGATGGCAAAACCTTCGGCGGCGGCGGCGTAATATCCGACCAGCACGGCATCATAGTGCCACTGTTCGTGCAGGCGGGTGAAATCCACTACCCATTGCCGCGATATCTGTCCCTTGATGAGGTGAACCGCGACGCCTTCTTGCTGGGTGCCGATCATACCGATGATTCTTGCGGGCATGGTGTTTCCTCGGGGCGGCTGATGTTTGAGCAGATTGAAACGCACAACATCGAGGGAAAGCAAGCGTTTACGGCCGCTCCGTTACGCGCCGTGCTCACGGCTGGCATCCGCTGCCGCCATCGCCTCGCCTTGCCGGCGCGAAGCGGCCAATGGGGCTGGAATGGGCCTTGCTTCCGCTTGTGGCGGCTGCAATGGATAGCTGAAACCCCATCCTTACCTACGTCCAGAAGAAGAGACCGATGAGCCAACTGATTGTCCGCGCCGGCGAATTCACCTTTGAAGCCCGTTTTGAGGAGCAACTGGCGCCCAAGACGGTGGCGGCGTTCCGCAAGGCGATGCCGTTCGAGAGCCAGGCGATCCATGTGCGCTGGAGCGGCGAGGGCGTCTGGATGCCGCTCGGCGATCTCGACTTCGGCGTCTCCTATGAGAACCACACCAGCTATCCCGCGCCCGGCCAGATCATCCTTTATCCCGGCGGCATCAGTGAAACCGAAATTCTGCTGGCCTATGGCGGCGTGCATTTTGCCAGCAAGATGGGCCAACTGGCCGGTAATCACTTCATCACCCTGACTTCCGGGCTCGAAAACCTGACCGCATTCGGCAAGTCCGTGCTGTGGAAGGGCGCGCAGAAGATCCGCTTCGAGGAAGTTTAGGCATGGCCGCGCCGTCCTATCCGCGCGACTTCCGCGGTTACGGGCGCAACCCGCCCGATCCGAAATGGCCGGGCAACGCCCGCGTTGCCGTCCAGTTCGTGGTGAATTTCGAGGAGGGCGGCGAGAACAACATTCTCGATGGCGATCGCGCCTCCGAAGCCTTCCTGTCCGACGTGCTGGGCGCGCAGCCCTGGCCCGGCCAGCGCCATGCAAATATCGAATCGCTGTTCGAATATGGCTCGCGTGCCGGTTTCTGGCGGCTGTGGCGGGCGTTCACCGAGCGAAACCTGCCGGCGACCGTGTTCGGCGTCGCGATGGCGCTGCAGCGAAACCCTGACGTGGTCGCGGCCATGAAGGAGGCCGGCTGGGACATCGCCAGCCACAGCCGGAAATGGATCGAGCACAAGGACATGACGGAGGCCGAGGAGCGGGTCGAGATCGCGGCGGCGATCCGCATCCATGCCGAGGCGACGGGGCAGCGCCCGCTCGGCTGGTACACCGGACGCACCTCGATCAATACGCTCAGGCTTCTGATGGAAGCCGGCGGGCTGCTTTACCTCTGCGATTCCTACGCCGACGACCTGCCATACTGGATCAGGTCGGGCGGCTCAAAACCGCATCTGGTCATTCCCTACACGCTGGACGCCAACGACATGCGCTTTATCAATGCGCAGGGCTTTGGCGGCGGGGATGAGTTCTTCACCTATCTCAAGGACAGCTTTGACGTCCTTTACCGGGAAGGCGAGACCGCGCCGAAGATGATGTCGGTTGGCCTGCATTGCCGGGTTGTCGGCCGCCCCGGTCGCGCCGCGGCGCTGCTGCGGTTTCTCGATTACATCGGACAGCACGAGCGGGTCTGGGTGCCGACGCGGCTGCAGATCGCGCAGCATTGGCACGCCAACCTGACGGATCTCGCCAACCACGCTTTTGATATTGGATAGGCGGGCAGCGATGCGGAAAGAGCTTACCGATCTCAACATTGCCAGCAAGGACGATTTCGTCGCCGCATTGGCCAATATCTTCGAGCATTCGCCGTGGGTGGCGGAAGCGGTGGCCGCGATGCGGCCGTTTGCCGGCATGGCTTCTCTTTTCGCGGCGATGAAGGCGACAGTGGAGGGCGCGTCGGACGAAACGCGGCTGAAGCTGATCAAGGCGCATCCCGATCTTGCCAACAAGACGCAACGTGCGGCGGGCCTCACGGCCGAATCCACCGCTGAACAGGACGGCGCCGGGCTCGATCGGCTGTCGGATGCCGAGTATGACGCCTTTGAGCGCGCGAACGACGCCTATCGGACGAAATTCGGCTTTCCCTACATCGTTTGCGCTCGCCGCCATACCCGCGATTCCATCCTGCGCGATTTCGGGCGTCGATTGCTGAATGACGCTAGCGCCGAAATGCGCAGGTCGATCGAGGAAATCTGCCGGATCGCGGCGCTGCGTGTCGACCAACTCGTCGCGTCCGAAGACAAGCTTCCAGTGCAAGGCCGCCTGTCGACCCATGTGTTGGACACCCACAGCGGCAAGCCCGCGGCTGGGATCGCTTTGCAGCTGACCGAACTGTCCGAGCTTGGCGAGACCCGCGTGGTGGCGCGCGCGATCACCAACAGCGACGGCCGCACCGATCAGCCGCTGATCGGCGGCCGGCCGGTGCCGATCGGCCGCTATGAATTGGCATTTCAGGTCGGCGCCTATTTTGCCGATCGCGGCGTGCCGCTGTCCGAGCCGCCGTTTCTCGATCGTATTCCGCTGCAGTTTGCGGTGAGCGACCCGGAAGGCCATCTCCACGTGCCGTTGCTGGTCACGCCGTGGAGCTATGTGACTTATCGGGGCAGTTAGCGAAGAATTGTGGGGTGAGCAAACCGCAGCGTGCCAGCCCGACGCCATGGTGGGCACGTCGCTTCGCTCCTGTGCCCACCTAACCAATTTTTCAATGCGTGGCCGATGCGGCGGCGGATGCAGCGTCGGCTTCCGCCGTTTTGACGCTGATGCCGTTGAAGAAGGCGTTCAACGCCACCGCGACCAGCGCGCTGAGCAGAATGCCCGATTCCAGCAACGGGTGCAGGTCGTGCGGCAAGATCTTGAAGAAGTTCGGCGAAACCAGCGGGATCATACCGAAGCCGACCGAGATCGCGACCACGAACAGATTGTAGCGGTTGTTCTTGAAATCGACCGCGGTGAGGATGCGCGCGCCGGTGGCGGCCACCATGCCGAACATCACGAGGCCGGCGCCGCCCAGCACCACCAGCGGCACGGCTTCGACCAGCGCCGCCATCTTCGGCACCAGCCCGAGCAGCAGCAGGATGCCGCCGCCGGCGATCGTGACCCAGCGTGAGCGCACGCCGGTGACGCCGACCAGGCCGACATTCTGCGAGAAAGACGTATAGGGGAAGGTGTTGAACAACCCGCCCAGAAAAGTGCCGACGCCGTCGGCGCGCAGGCCGCGGGTCAGCGCGTCGCGGCCGACCGCCTTGCCGGTGATCTCGCCCAGCGCCAGGAACATGCCCAGCGATTCGATCATGACGACGATCATCACGATGCACATGGTGATGACGGGCACGGGCTGAAATTTGGGCATTCCGAAATGCAGCGGCAGCACGATCGCGGCCCATGGCGCCGCCGCGACCTTCTCGAAATGCATGACGCCGAGGGCCGCCGCAAGGACGGCGCCGGCGACGATGCCGAGCAACACCGCGACATTAGCGACGAAGCCAGTGCCCCATTTGATCAAACCGAGGATCACCAGCAGCACGAACAGCGCGATGCCGAGTCCCTGCAACTGGCCATAGGCCGGATTTGGAAAGGCGCCGGGCACGCCGTCGACCACCTTGGTCAAGGTCGGCAGGCCGCCGCCTGCCCAGTTGATGCCGACCCGCATCAGGGAAATGCCGATCACCAGGATGATGGTTCCGGTGACGACCGGAGGAAACAGCGGCAGCAGCCGGCTGACGAAAGGCGCGGCAAGGATGGCGAACAGCCCGGCCGCGATCACCGAGCCGTAGATGCCGAGCAGGCCGATATCGGGCGCTGCCGCCATCGACAGCATCGGTCCGACGGAGGCAAACGTCACGCCCATCATCACTGGCAACCGGATACCGACGCCGGGGAAGCCGATACATTGCACCAGCGTGGCGATGCCGCAGGCAAACAAGTCGGCGCTGATCAGAAAGGCCACGTCCTCCGGCGGCAATTTCAGCGCCCGGCCGATGATCAGCGGTACGGCGACCGCGCCGGCATACATCACCAGGACATGCTGCAGGCCGAGTGCCAGCAGCCGCGGCGTCGGCAGGATCTGGTCGACCCGATGGATTTCGGTGGTGGTGGTCATGGACATCCCCCAAGGTGGGGCATTCGCGGCCCGCTGAGGCCGATACAAGCCGCGTGCCAGAAGCCGGTCTACCGGGACCCCCGTCCCCTGGAGCTTGCCCCTTGGCACGAACGTTGCTCCAATATTGGATCAGAGCGGGCAACCGAAGTCCCGAAAAATCAACGGTTGAACTGGAGAACTGATGTGGCGCTGATCAGGAACAGATACGGAAAAGGCCGCGTCCGGGTGATGCGGATTCACCGGGACGGCGATCGCCACGAAGTCAGCCAGCTCAGCGTCAAGGCGATGATCGAGGGCGATTTTGCCCGCGCCTATACCCACGCCGACAATTCCACGTCGGTGGCGACGGACACGATCAAGAACATCGTAAACGTCGTCGCCCGCGAGAATACGGGGCTGTGCACCGAGGAATTCTGCCAGGTGCTGGCCAAACGATATCTCGACACCTATCCGCAGATCGCGTCCGTTGCGATCACCGCGCACGAGACCAAATGGAGCCGCTTAAGCTTTGGCGGCAAGCCGCATCCGCACAGTTTTGTGCTCGACAGCAACGGCAAGCCGTTCGTCGAGGCTATCGCTACGCGGGGAGGGCCGGCGGCATTAACGTCCGGGATCGACGGTTTTGCCTTCATGAAGTCAACGCAGTCCGGCTGGGAAAACTACCCGATGGACCGCTACACGACGCTGCCCGAGACCGCCGAACGGATGTGCGCCACCAGCATGGTGGCCTCCTGGAAGTGGCCGGCGCAGCCTGCGAGCTATCCCGCGGCCAACTCCCGGATTCTCGACACCTTGCTCGAGGTGTTCAGCACGACCTACAGCATGAGCGTGCAGGACAGCCTGTACCGGATGGGCGAGGCGGCGCTGGCGGCGGTGCCGGAAATTTCCGAAATCAGCATGGCTTGTCCGAACATGCACTTCATTCCGATGAACCTGTCGGCGTTAGGGCTCGATAACAACAACGACGTTTTCCTGCCGACCGACGAGCCCCACGGCCAGATTGAGTGCACGGTGGGAAGGGGCTAAAAGGCACGCTTGGACATCGAGAAGCGCCGATCGACGCGCGCTGACGGAGCGGCATGAGCGAGAAGGCGACCACGCGATCACGGCTCGGCGATGAAATCGTCAGCCGGATCAATCAGCTCGGGACGATTTCGGAGACGCCGGAAAATCTCGCACGGGTTTTCCTTTCACCCGAGCACCGCGTCGCCGCTGATCTGCTGATGTCGTGGATGAAGGATGCCGGCATGGCCGCGCATCTCGACGCCGTCGGCAATGTCTGCGGCCGCTATGAGGGCGAACGCCCCGGTCTGCCCTGCCTGATGCTGGGCTCGCACTACGACACCGTGCGTGACGCCGGCAAATGGGACGGCCCGCTTGGCGTAATCACCGCCATCGCCTGCGTCGCCGACCTGAGCCGGCGGGGCGTGCGGTTGCCGTTTGCGATCGAAGTCGCGTGCTTTGCCGACGAGGAGGGCGTGCGGTTTGCCTCCACCTTGCTCGGCAGCCGGGCAGTCGCCGGTACGTTTGACGAAAGCGTTTTGAAGACACGGGATGCGAACGGCCTCACGATGCGCGAGGCGATGGCGCGGTTCGGGCTCGATCCTGATCATATCGGTGCGGCGGCGCGCGCCCGCCGCGAACTGCACGCCTATGTCGAGCTGCACATCGAGCAGGGGCCGGTGCTGGAGCAACAAAACCTTCCCGTCGGCGTGGTCACGGCGATCTCGGGCGCGACTCCGCTAGGGGCGAATCTCACCGGGATGGCCGGCCATGCCGGCACGGTGCCGATGGGGCTGCGGCGCGACGCGTTGGCGGGCGCCGCCGAATGCATCGTTGCGGTCGAGGCATTCTGCAAGACGGACGATGCAGACCTGGTCGGCACCGTCGGCGCCGTCACCGCGTTGCCGGGGGCGACCAATGTCATTCCGGGCCGAGTTTCCTTTACGCTGGACATTCGCGCGCCGACGGATGCCCATCGCAAACTGGCGGTCGCGGAAATCGTGCGACAGATCGAGGCGATCGCGAAGCGGCGCGAACTGGCGCTGCAGATCGACGTCACCCACGAGAACCGCACTGTGCCCTGCGCGTCGTGGCTCAAAGCACAGGTGGCGGAAGCGGTTGCCGGAGAAGGCTATGGCGTCTTCGAACTGCCGAGCGGGGCAGGCCACGACGGCATGGCGATGATCGACATTGCCGACGTAGCCATGCTGTTCGTCCGCTGCCGCGGCGGCATCAGCCATCACCCGGCCGAGCATGTCGAAGCCGCCGACGCCGATGTCGGCGCGCGTGTGCTGCTCCGGTTCATCGAGGGTTTCCGGCCAACGGCCTGATCGCGGGTGGAGCCAAACGCGCCGTCCATTTGTGACGGCGTCATGACATCGCGATTCATCTGACCGAAACACGAATCTATGATGTCTGGCGTAAGAACTGCTACTCATCACCGCCGGACATTGCTCATCCAAGCCCATGAATCGTCATATTCCAATTTCACCTCCCCGCGACTACCGATTTTACCAGGGGCCCGTGGCTACCTGGGTCGCCAACGGAATTCAGGCCGTCAATTTTCTCGGTGACCGGTTCTTGCGAAAATCTCACCTGTCGGGTGGGATCGACGCGTTGTACCGGCACTCGATGGACAGCGCCTTCTCGCCGCAGGAAGCCTTTCTGGTCACGGGCGCGCCGCACGCATCCGCCTATTACCCGCGGGACTTTGCCTGGTTCTATCCCGACGTTCTCGATCCCGAGACCATTATCGATTCCGCGGATGCGGTTCGCAGGGTTCGGTTGCTCGAAAAGAGCGTCCGCCTGTTGCTGGAGGCGGTTCGCGCCGATGTCGTCACGACGACGATCGTTCCTGCCGGAAGTGACCGCTACATCGGTGTCAACTACTTCTCGCAACCGTCGGATACGCTGCTCGGTATCCTCGCAGGTCTGGAACAGATCCTGCGGGCGGACCAGAGGGAATCTTCGTACCTGGCGATGTCGCAGGGCGCGAACGCGGGCCGCATGCTGCTTGCCGAGTATCGCGAGGATTTGAAGCGGGCGATATCTGAACTCGCCAGCGCGTTGCAGCCGTTCGAACAGGATGGCCTCTCGGCCTTGCTGTGCGACGCAACCGCACCGCGTTCCGCCGCAACCGATACCCGCGCTGAGCGCCGGCGCTTCGTCACCAACGCGTGCGTCTGCGCGACGTTTGCGCGCGGCATAAGGCTGGGGGTGATTGACCGGACCGGGCTGGAAGGATTGCTCGGGCGCGAGCTGCCGCAATACAAGAAGGAACTGCTCGATTTGTTCGGCAGGCCTGGCCATATCAGGCACGCCCTGGATGCCGAGGGCGAGGCGGCGAACTGCATTGCGCTCGATTTCGTCAATGTGCACGAGGGATTTTGGGACCTCACCGAGCCAGGTGAACGCGCGTTGTTCGCCGCCACGACCGATGTCATACTGGAGGAACCGCGATTTCGAATTGCCGACACGTCGCATTTCC
>CADEDX010000248.1:0-7798 GCA_902826195.1 uncultured Bradyrhizobium sp.
CGACCATGTTCGGCCCGCCGAGCGCGATGCCGTTCTCCAGCGCGCCGCGGATCGCGGCCATGATCGCCGGATGGGAATGGCCGTAGAGGCCGGCGGTATATTCGCCGAGGAAGTCGCGGTACTCGTGACCGTCAGCGTCCCACAGCCGCTGCCCCTCGCCCTTGGCGATCGCGAGCGGGAACGGCGGGTAATAGATCACGGTCCGGGTGTTGCCGCCGGGCATGACCTTGGCGGCCTCGGTATGCCGGTCCGCGCTCTTGACGTTGCGCGCCCGGAACTCCGCATGGGCCTCGGCGAGCGCCGAATCGAGATCGCTGTTCTGGCCCCGGGTGGCTTCCATCCCGCTTCTCCTTCGACGGCGCCAGGGGGCGCCTGAATCCGGACGTTACGGTACGGTCGGCCGGCGGCGATGTCGAGCGAGAGCCGGTCCACCGCGCGAAAGCTGCCGAACGACTTGGTGACGCCCTCGATCCGGAGCAGCGGCATGTCGCCGGCCGGCAAGGCCGGTGTGCCGCTGCCCGGCCTGCCGATTTCAAGCGATTGCTCGTTCATGTGATCCGCCGACACCATCGTGGCCGCACGCTAGCGGCCGATCGGCATCGGCTCAACCGGCGGGCTTCGGGCGGCCACAACATTGTGGATGCAGCGCAGGACAACCAGCGCCGTCGGCCTAGCACGCGCCGGATCTGACAGCCGATGCGCCCTTCGCCATGAATGCCGTCAGGGCATCTCGATCCGCTTGCGCCATGGTCAGGCCGAGCTTGGTCCGCCGCCAGAGGATATCGTCCGGAAAGCGCGCCCATTCCTTTTCCATGAGATAGCGCACTTCAGCGCCGGTCAATTCCGGACCGAAGGCCGGGCCGAGGTCGCCGGGTTCGCGGGCGTCGCCAAGAATCGCCTTGACGTTCGTCCCATAGGCCGCGACCAGCCGCCTCGCCTGCTCCTCGCCGAGAAACCGCCAGCGGTCGCGCGCTGCGTCGACCTCGTTAACAAAACGGTCCCACGCGAAATCGCCGCCGGGCAACGGTGCCCTGGCGGTCCAGCGCGCCGACATCGGATAGAACGGCGTCAACTTCGAGACCGCCCGTTCCGCGCGCAACCGCGAGGTGGTGACGTCGCCGCCGATCACCGTGATCAGCGGCGCCCTGCCCCGTCCGTGATCGAGCGTCAACCCGCCGTCGCGCGGCGACGGCGCCCCCGCAGGCTTCATCGCCATGTTGGCACCGGACAGCGTGCGCACCACATCCACCGGCTCGATCCGCTCGCGAAAATAACGGTTCGCGGCGTCGCAGAGATACGCAACGTCGCCCGCCGCCATCGTCACGATGGCGGGATCGCCCTTGAAGGCGCGGCTGGCGTTGCCGATCAGGGTGAAATCGCGCTGATAGGGACTGGCGAAGATCAGCCGCCCGTCGCCATTCTGGAACACATAGACGTTGTCGCTGTCGAACAGGCGGCGGACGACGATCTGGTCCATCTGCACGGCGGCCAGCTTGGGCGGCGGCACGCGCAACACCGTTTCGGCGACCGACGACGTCCAGGCGCCGGTGGCGTTGGCGACCGCGCGTGCGGTGACGATCCGGCGAAAGCCGCGGTCGATCGTCACCAGCCGCCATTCCCTGCCCCGTTCGGCGCGGGTGCAGCGTGCGCCAGTGCGGATTTCCGCGCCGCGCGCCGCGGCATCGACGGCAGTGAGAACGACCAGCCGCGAATCGTCCACCACGCAGTCGGAATACTCGAAGGCGGTGCCGAATGGCCGTTTCAGTGCGTTGCCGACCGGGTGATGGGTGACGTCGACGGTCGCCGAAGCCGGCAGGCCGTTGCGCGCGGCGAGTCGATCATACAGCAGCAGCCAGGAACGCAAATGCAGGGACGTCCGCTCGTCCGAATGGGCAGGGATCGCAAAGCGCATCGGGCGTACCAGGTGCGGCGCGATCCGGAGCCAGACATCGCGCTCGGCCAGCGCCCTGCGGACACGCAGAAAATGCCGACGCTCGAGATCGGCCAGATCGCCATGGATCAGCCGCGGCGAGGCTTGCGAAGCGCCGGCACCGAGATCGCCCTGCTCCAGCAGGATGACGCGCAGGCCACGGCCAGCGGCGTCGCGCGCAATGCTGACGCCGTTCAATCCGCCGCCAATGATCGCGAGATCGTAATCCGCCATACCAACGTAACTGCAGGGAGCTCGCTCCTGTACAGCAGCTCATGATGGCCAAAAGAGGATGTCGCCTATTGAATTACGCGCTCAGCTTGCGCGCGGCTTCGCCGCTGGCGCCGTTGCGGCCGACCAGCGCGGCGTAGTGCCCGATCGGCTGCGGCTTGCCGAGGAAATAGCCCTGCACCGCATCGCAGCCTTCGCCGGCGAGGAAATCGAGCTGCTCCTGGGTCTCGACGCCTTCGGCAACGATCGACATTTCGAGGCCGTGGCCGAGATCGATGACGGCGCGAACGATCGCCGCCGACTGCGGGTTGCGCCCGAGATTCATGACGAAGGCGCGGTCGATCTTGATCTTGTCGAACGGGAACGCCTGCAGGTAGCTCAGCGAGGAATAGCCGGAGCCGAAATCGTCCATCGAGATCCGCACGCCGAGCGCCTTCAACCGCCGCAGCAGAGCGAGACCGCGGTCAAAATCCTCGATCAGCACGCCTTCTGTGATTTCGAGTTCGAGCCGGTCGGGAGCGAGCCCCGTCTCGAGCAGGATCGAATGCACCAGGCTGACCACGTCGCCGTGCATGAACTGCGCCGGCGACAAATTGACGGCGATCTGGAGCGGCACCGGCCATGAGGCCGCTTCCCGGCATGCCTCGCGCAAGATCCAGACGCCCATCTCGACGATCAGGCCGCTCTCTTCGGCCAGCGGAATGAACTCGCTCGGCGGAACGAAACCGCGCACCGGATGCATCCAGCGCGCCAGCGCCTCGAATCCGATGACCTTGCTGGCGGCAATGGTCGCCCCCGCCGCGGCCTGCGGCTGATAATACAGCGACAATTCGCCGTTGCGGATCGCCGCGGAAAGATCCTGGTGCAGCACGCGGCGGTCGCGGATCTGCTGGTCCATCTCGGGCGCGAAGATGCTGATCGAGCCGCGCGACTTCTGCTTGGCGCGGAACAATGCCGCGCCGGAATTGGCGAGCAGCGAGGCGGCGTCGGCGCCGTGATGCGGAAACACCGAGATGCCGGTGGTGATGCCGGTGCGCACCGACTTGGCGTCGATCACGAACTCGTCCGACAGCGCTTGGGCGAGCTTGTCGGCCAGCGCCTTGCCGGCTTCGGGCTGCTTGCCGTCGATGATCAGGCCGAACTCGTCGCCGGACAGGCGGGCCACCACGCCGCCGCGGGCGTTGGCCTGGATGCGGCCCGCGACCTCGATCAGGAGCTTGTCGCCCACCGCGTGGCCGAACACGTCGTTGATTTCCTTCAAGCCGTCGAGGTCGACGCACAGCACGGCGAATTCCTCGTCGGTGCCGGCACAGGCCTCGATCATCTGCGTCAGCGCCTGCAGGAAGGACGCGCGGTTCGGCAGATCGGTCAGGCCGTCATGGTAGGCCATGTGCGCCATTCGCGATTCGGTCTGGCGGCGGTCGGTGACGTCCTCGTGGGTCTTGATCAAATATTGCGGCTCGCCGGCTTCGTCGAGCACGGTCATGCGGCGGGTCAGGAACAGCCGCAAACCGTCCTTGGTGGAGATCGGGTGCTCTTCGGTGAGCAGGCCGCGCTTCTTGATGGCGGCCTCGTCACGCGCGATGATCAGCTTGGCTTCGCGCGGATTGAATATGTCGGCGGCGGTCAGGCCGGTGGCGTCCTCGCGGCGGCGGTTGAGGATGGTCTCGGCGCTGCGGTTGGCGAGCAGATAGCGTCCGTCGCTGACGCGTTCCACGACCAGCGAAACCGGGATGTTGTCAACCACGAGTTCGAGGAACTTCTTGGTACTTTCCAGTTCGCGAGACAGCGACCGGCGATCGGTGACGTCGTCGAACAGATTGATCAGGAATTCCGGCTCGTTGTTCTGGTTACGGGCGACCACGCGGTTGGAGGAGATCACGCGCTTCTCGTCGCCCCGCTCGACGAAATATTCGCTGCGGTTGGAGCCTTCCGGCGCCGTCAGCGCCGCCTTGTCAGCCGTCTCGATGCTCTTCGCGGTTTCGGGCCGGAAGATTTCATCGGCGCGCTTGCCGACGATGTGATCGCGCGAAAAGCGCGAAAAGCGTTCGAATGCGCGGTTAACAAAGATGTAGCGGCCGTCCTCGATGTTCTTGGCGGCGACGCAGACCGGAACGTTGTCGAGAACCGATTCCAGGAATTTCGTGGCCGATGCAAGCTTGCGCGACAACCGGCGCTGCTCGGTGCAGTCCTCATGCGTGCCGATCGTCCCGCCATTGGGCAGCCGGAACAGCTTCGTCACCATCGACCGCCCGTCCGCCAGTTCGGTGACGACGCCTTCCGGGCGCCGGGCAAGCGTGCTGAACTCATCGACGGTAAGGTTGAGCAGCCCCCGTGAGCGGCGCAGTTCGAGCAGTTCGCGGCCGGTCATCGCGTGCGCTATCTCGGCGCGGTCGAGCCCGTACATTTCGAGAAAGCGGTCATTGCAGAACACCACGCGGTTTTGCGCATTGGTGATCATCACGCCCTGGTTGAGCGTGTTGAGCGCCGAACTGATGAAGGTGCTGCGCCGCAATTGCGCGTTCCTGGCGCTGCGCAGCGCCGCCAGGGCCCAGATCCCGATCGCGACAAGGAAGGAAACCGCGGCGATCCCTCCGAGCAGCAGCTCCCACATCCGGCTGGGATCGTACTCGCCGATATAGCTTGTCGGCACAAAGTCTGCTGAGGGCTCGGCAGCCCGCGCGAATCCGCATGACACAGCCATGGCGAGCAGACAAACGAGGGCCTGCGCCGGAATCGAATTCTTCCGTCCTGCCTGCCGGTTGCTGTCAGCCATTACCCACCCGAGGTTTGCCCGCGGAGTGTCTGGCTTGACGGGTTTGGATCGGGTAAATGACTACCCCTCGAATTCTAAAATCCGACCCAAATTACGGCAATTGGCCTGACATGATTAATGCTCTACTAACGGGATGGAGCTCCCGGCTTCTTCGAGGCAAACCAACGGGTTGTTTGATTGCTCCGGCGCGCGAAACGACGCTTCGGCGACGCCGTTGGCGCTGATTTTTGCGCCGGATTTCGAGGTCTGAAACTGACATGGACAAGGTCGATTGCGTCGTCGTCGGCGCGGGAGTGATCGGGCTTGCGATCGCACGGCGGCTGGCCCAGGCGGGTCGCGAAGTGATCGTGCTCGAAGCTGCCGAGGGCATCGGAACCATCACCTCCTCACGCAACAGCGAGGTGATCCATGCCGGCATATACTACCGCGCCGGGAGCCTGATGGCGCAGATGTGCGTCCGCGGCAAGCAGGCGCTCTATCGCTATTGCCGCGACCACGGCATCCCCCATCGCAATTGCGGCAAGCTGATCGTCGCGACGACGCCGGGCGAAACCGAAAAACTGCAGTCGATCCGCGCGCATGCCGAAGCCAATGGCGTTAACGATCTGCAGTTGCTGACGGGCGCGGCGGCGCGCGCGCTGGAGCCGGCACTCAATTGCGATGCGGCGCTGCTCTCGCCGTCCACCGGCATCATCGACAGCCATGCCTACATGCTGGCGCTGCGCGGCGACGCAGAAGAGGCCGGCGCAGCCTACGCATTCCATACGCCGCTGGTGCGTGCCCGGGCCGACGGCGGCCAGATCGAGATCGAAGCCGGCGGCGATGCGCCGATGACGCTGGCCTGCAACCTGCTGGTCAACGCGGCGGGGCTGGGCGCACCGACGGTGGCGCGCAGCATCGAAGGCATGCCGGTCGCGCTGATCCCCTACGCCTATCTCGCTAAGGGAAATTATTTCGCCTGCAGTGCGCGCGCCCCGTTCTCGCGCCTGATCTATCCGGTGCCGGAGCCCGGCGGGCTCGGCGTGCATCTGACGCTCGACATGGCGGGACAGGCCCGTTTCGGTCCGGACGTGGAATGGGTCGAGAGCATCGATTACGCGGTAGATCCAGCCCGCGCCGAGCGCTTCTATCCGGCGATCCGGCGCTACTGGCCGACGCTGCCGGACGGCGCGCTGATGCCGAGCTATTCCGGAATCCGGCCGAAGATCGTGCCGCCGGCGGTTGCTACCCAGGATTTTCTGATTCAAGGACCAGCCGATCACGGCGTCGCCGGACTGATCAACCTGTTCGGGATCGAGTCGCCGGGACTGACGTCGTCGCTCGCGATCGCCGATCATATCGGCGTGGTGGCGGAGTTCTAGTTGACGCGTTTCAGACGATGATGCGGTTGAAGATCATGACGCGATTCAACGAAATCGCATCATAGTCTGATTTCTCTGCTGAGCATGATCTTTGGGAAAACCGGACGCCACTTTTCCGGATCAGGATTCAAGAGCGCACCGGAGTTCCAAAAGATCTACGCTGCGACAAACACACCGGGCGGATAAGCGCATAGGCGTCGATCCGCCGCACGGGGAATCTGCGATACTTTGCTGAACTGTGGTTAGTGGAGAGTTTCGCCGACGGTATGCTTCAACCGTTCGATCTCATCCTTGACCATTAACTTGCGGCGCTTCAACTCGACAATTTGCAGGTCGTCGGTGGAAAGGTGCACGAGTGCATCGTGCAATTCATTCTCGAGGCTCTTGTGCTTACGTTCAAGTTCAACAAGATGCGCCTGTAGTGCCATTCGAAATCTCCTCGGTGGTTGAACCTCAGATTCGATCCGGACGAGAGAGTGTACACCAGGCTGCGAAGCTGTCGATGGGTATACCGAATCGCGTCTGTCATATTTTCGGATATATCTGTAACCAAACGTGAGTATGGGAACCTGCGCTGCTTGCGAAGCAGCCCCGCAGGAGCGATATTTACCGCCAATCCGGAACAATCCGTTCACAACCAGATCGCGCTTTCAGCTAACGTACACCATGACCGATGATGATGAGCGCGAGCTTGAAAACGAGCTCGCCCGGCTGCAGCAGGAACATCGCGATCTCGATGCGGCGATCGACGCGCTGCATCAGTCGCCGGCGCCGGATTTGCTGCGCTTGCAGCGGCTGAAAAAACGCAAGCTGCAACTGCGCGACCGCATCGCCTTCATCGAAGACCAGATCACGCCCGATATCATCGCCTGATCATCGTGCGTTTCCCTCGGCCAACGTGGTTCGCCAGGGCCACCGGTCTTTGAACGATCCTTTCCCCAACATCCACACCGTGCCCCGGCGACACGACCCGGCGCTGCCGGAGGCGACAGAAAAACCGGCGTCCGGTCGCAACCACGCTTGACTCTTTGAGAACAAAAATAGAACATATCGCTCTGCCGCCAGCCCCGGGAGTCCGCCATGTCCGCCACGCCAATCCTGTCCGACAACAACCACTACGAGCAAGCCTGCGATCAGGCCATCGCGATGTGCGATGGTAACCTGCGTTCGACCATCAAGGCACTGATCATGGTGAACGAGTATCTGGAAACCGAGCTGGATGAATTGCAGACGGCTATCGCCGCCGGCTGCGCGCCGGCGCGGAGCTCCGATGTCGAGAGCAACGCCGCCTGATCCATCATGCCGGAGCGAACCAATGGCCGATGTCACCTATTACGTCGCAATGCCGTTCCTGCAGGACGATGACGGCTCGCCGATGGCGGGCGCCGCGGAAGAATGCCAGAGCCCGACGACCGCGTTACGCCGCGCCGAGACAATGTCGCGCATGGCCGGCAGCATCGGCGCCGTCGCGTTCAGCCGCAGCGGCGATCCGTTGATCGG
>CADEDX010000248.1:7808-8983 GCA_902826195.1 uncultured Bradyrhizobium sp.
GACGCGAAGCTGCTGCGCAAGTTCGGCAACGTGCCGGAAGATTTGAGCGGGTTGTGAGAGTTCGCTGATTGAGAATTTGTAAGGTGGCTGAGCGAAGCGAACCCACCTTCCGACAGTTCGTTTGCAGATCGATGGTGGGCACGTCGCTACGCTCCTTTGCCCACCGTACATTTCTAGGAACTGGCCTCGTGCCGTCGCAGCGCCTTGCGCACATACATGGCGCTGTCGGCGGCTTCCAGCGCGCGACTCGTTTCCGAATGGGTGTCGAGAAGAGTGACGCCTGCGGAGGCGCCCGCCGTAATGGTGCGGCCATCGAACATGAAGGTCAGTTGATCGATCGCTTCCTCCAGCGCAGCCGCCTTGGCCTTCGCATCGGTCTCGCTGAGATTCCATAACAGCAGCGCGAACTCGTCGCCGCCGAGGCGGCCGACGACGTCGGAAGCACGCACCTGCATCATAAGCGTCGTGACGATGGCCTTGAGCACCTGGTCGCCCGCGGCGTGTCCGAAAGCGTCGTTGATCGGCTTCAGGCGGTCGACGTCGAGCACCACCAGCGCACCGCCGGCGCGATAGCGCTTGATGTAGGCAATCGCGCGGTTGAGCTCGCGCTCGAAGCCGCGGCGGTTCGGAATCCCGAGCAGGTAGTCGGTATCGGCGGAAGCCTGAAGTTCCTCGATCTGCGCCCGGGTCCGGGCCAGTTCCGCCTTGAGGCGGCGAATCGTCGCCTTGCCGCCATTGGGCGCCGCCCGCGGCCGGGATGCTGGCGCGGCAGACCGGCGCGGCGTGACTTTTTGCCCGGAAGCCGCGCTTTTGGGGCCTTTTCCGGCCCTGGCCGCGGTCTTCCTGGTTTTCTTCGTCATGGCCTTCCCTGTGCAGGCTCGCTTATCTGGACTTGCCGGGATTCACCAAGACAGGATAGTCCATTCCTGATCCCTTGCCACGCCTTGGATGAGAAGCGGGCCGACCCTATAATCCGGCCTATGCTTTTGGATTCCCGAACAGAATTGACGAGATGACCGCAACCGTCGCCATCATCATGGGCAGCCAGTCCGACTGGGAGACCATGCGCCACGCCGCCGAGACGCTGACCGCGCTCGGGATCGATAGCGAAAAACGCATCGTCTCCGCCCATCGGACCCCGGACCGGCTGTTCCCCCTTGCCGACCGCCCCAAGC
>CADEDX010000249.1 GCA_902826195.1 uncultured Bradyrhizobium sp.
CCATTGTTGATCGGCTGGCGGCCATCAGTCGTGATCACCTCGACGGCGATGCCGAAATTGTCGCCGACAAACTCGAAAAGCTTGCGCAGCCGCATCGCCTCCGTGGCGTTGGCGAGCTTCGCCGTCGGGCCGACCGGCAGGTCGATCAGGAGATGCGTGGAACCTGCAGCGAGCTTTTTCGACATGATCGAGGCAACCATCTGCTCGCTGGTATCAAGGCAGAGCGGACGTTCGACGGAGATCAGAATGTCGTCGGCCGGCGACAGGTTGACGTGACCGCCCCAGACAAGGCAGCCGCGGCATGCCGCGACCACTTCCTTCATCTCGTCGACGGAAACATCGACCCGCGCCAACACTTCCATCGTGTCCGCGGTCCCGGCCGGCGATGTGATGGCGCGCGAGGACGTCTTGGGAATGGTGAGGCCGTGCGCAGCCACGATCGGTACCACGATCATGGACGTGCGGTTACCCGGGATGCCGCCGATGCAATGCTTGTCGACGACGATCGGGCTTTGCCATTTCAGTTGCGTTCCGGCGGCGGCCATCGCGTGAACCAAGGCGAGCAGTTCGCGACTGGTCATGAAGCTCGCCGAGCTGATCAGGAATGCGGCGACCTCCATGTCCGAATAGCGGTAATGCGTAAGATCGTTGATGATGGCGTCGATCTCGGCCGGTTCGAACGCCCGGCCCTGAATCTTGCCGCGGACCGCATCGAGGCTTTCGGGCGGGGCGGCGGGACTGACCGTCACCAGACTGCCGGCGGGCTCGGAGAAGCGACGGAATGCCGGCTCGGAGAGCCCTATTTCGTCGGGCCCGACCAGGGCGTCGTCGTCCGTGATCAGCAGCGTGGCCAGCAACACCTTCGAGCCGCGTCGTAATTCGACGCGGCTGAAGCCACGAAAGATCTCCGGCCGCAGCGCGCTCGAGCGCCGCGAAATCACCACGACGTTTTCGCGTCCGGTGTCCAGGTTGACACGACGGACTTTCAGCGGCGGGCGGGAATCATCCCGGTTGGCGTTGTCGGCCATCTGATCGTCCCGGCGCGGTGAAATCCGAGGTGCCCCTCAATGCGAGAACAGGATCGGGAGCGGCGGCCTCGACAGCAGGCTCTGCGTAGCGCCGCCAAGGATGAACTCGCGCCAGCGCGCGTGGCCATAGGCGCCCATCACGAGAACATCGACCTGATGAGACGCAGTATAGGCTTCGAGCACTTCACCGATCCGCCGTCCGGCGGCATCGACCTTGTCAAGCACCACGTCGATGCCGTGGCGTGCCAGATTCTTTGCCAGCGCCTCGGCTGAATGCTTGTCTACAAGATTCTTTTCGTTGATGACGGTCACGACCCGCACATTCCTGGCCTTCTCCAGCAGTGGCATGGCATCGGAAATCGCGCGGGCTGCGGCGCGGCTGAAGTCCCAGGCGACGGCGACGGTGCCAAGTTCGAATGAGCGTGCGCGCGGCTTCTCGGGCAGAACGAGGGTGGGGCGCCCCGAGCCGAATATAATGGCTTCCGCATACCATTGGTCGTAGCTTTCCGGCACCGGCACGACGGTGAGATCGTGAAGCCGCGCGTGCTCGACCAGGAGGTCCGGCACAGCAAAGGTCGGGCATTTTTCCAGTTGGGTTTCGCGCAGAATCCCGGCCTTGTTGGCGGCGACGTCGAAAGCCGCCAACATCGCCTTGGCGTTGTTGCGGCTCTTCTCCGTTTCGCCGGCGATCATGCCGGGAATATTGACCATCGCGCCGGAGAGGAAGTGTCCTGGCACTTCCACATGTACCTCGCAGGCCACCGCCGCCAGATGCGCGCCGAAAGTCGCCGCGATCGCGACCGCTTCGTCGGCGACCGAAGCCGGGGTGGGATCGGGATAACTCGTCAGTGTCAGCAGAATGTCTTTGAATGACATGGGGCCTCTCCTTCTGAGGGAACCAATCTAGCGTCGGGCCGGTTGGGGCGTTTGATCCACCGCAAGCAGGGCATTTCGTCGCGCCTGCGGTTGCAGCCGTGATCATTGAGGCCTCGGGCGCAGCAGCGGCTTCAGCAGTTCCAATGCAAGCAGCGCGACAAAGCCTGAACCGAGCGTCAGGGCGAGATCGTCGGCATGAAGGGGACCGAAGGCGAACAGCCGGCTCGCAGCCGGCCAGAGCAAGGTGAGGGCCAGGATGATGGTGACGGCGGCGAGTACCGCGGCGAGCGTCCGGTTCGGTCGCCGCAGGGCGGTGATCAAGGATGCGCTGAAAGATCGGTTGACCAGAATCAGGCTGACAATGACGATAATGAGCGAAAAGAACGTCAGCGCCCGCATTTCCAGAACCGGCATGGCCCAGCTCAGCGCCGCGACGTAAACCGCGGCGACCAGCGCAAACGCAACAAGTCCCTGCAGCAGGCTCCAGCGACCATCGCCCGCGAGAACAGCGGCTCGTCGGGCGCGCGTGGCGGGCGTCGCATGACGTCGTCTTCCTCGGCCTCGGCCTCGAAAACCAGCGAGCAGACCGGATCAATCACCATTCCGAACAAGGCGATGTGGATCGGCCCGAACAGCAGCGGCATGCCGAATATCAAAGGCAGCAGCGCCAGGCCGGCGATCGGAACGTGAACGGCAAAGATGAAGCTCATTGCCTTGCGCAGATTGTCCTAAATGCGACGGCCGAGGCGGATCGCCATGACGATCGAGCCGAAATCGTCGTCGAGCAGCACGATGGCGGAGGCTCGCGCGCCACATCGGTGCCGCGACCGCCCATGGCGATGCCGATATGGGCGGCTTTCAACGATGGCGCGTCGTTGACCCCATCGCCGGTCATCGCGACGATCTCGCCATTGGCCTTGTAGGCGTTGACGATCCGCAGTTTCTGGTTGGGCGAGATCCGGGCGAACACGCTGGCCGTTTCCACCCGGCAGGACAATTCCGCCTCGCTCCATCGCTTGAGCTGTTCGCCGGTCACGAGTTCACCGCCCGCGAGCCCCGCCTGACGCGCGATGGCGTTTGCAGTCGCCGGATAGTCGCCGGTGATCATGACGGCCTTGATGCCGGCCCGGCGGTGCGGAAATCGCGGACCGCCGCGACGACGCTGGCCCGTAATGGATCGGCGAGGCCGACCAGCCCGAGGAATTCGAAATCTAGTTCGCGCGGCGATGCCGGCCAAGACGGCCCGCTCTGAAGAGTCGCGCGCGCAATACCCAGCACGCGCAGTCCGGCCGAGGCCATCGCATCGATCGATTGTGTCAGCGCTGCGCGGTCGGCCGGGTTCAGCCGGCAAAGCCCTGCGATAGCCTCGGGCGCGCCCTTGGCCGAGGTATCCCTGCCGGTCATCTCCGGCCTGCCAAGAGGTGGGTTACGGCGAGCAGATCAGGCCGAAAGCCATAGGCATGGACCAGCTTCCAGTGCGGATGCTGGTACGCGGCCTCGGTGAGATGTTCCCGAACAAGCGTATGGAGCGCCCGTTCCATCGGGTCGAACGGCTCGGGCGCGCTCGCCAGCAGGCCGAACTCGCTGACGTCGCGGAACTGCGGCGGCATCGTCGTGCCGGCCTGCGGGTGGAAGATGCTTCCGTCCTTCAGGCGCAATTGGACGATCGTCATCCGGTTTTCGGTCAGCGTGCCGGTCTTGTCGGTGCACAGCACGGTGGCGGAGCCGAGTGTCTCAATCGCCGCCGCGCGCCGTGTCAGGACGCGTGCCAGCGAAATTCGCCACGCTCCCATCGCCATGAAGACGGTCAGGACGACCGGAAATTCCTCCGGCAGCATCGACATGCCCAGAGCAATGCCGGCAAGCACAGCATCCAGCCACCCGCCGCGCATAAAACCGTAGAGCAGCACCGCAAGCAGGCTGACGCCGCCGCCGAAAACCGCGAACAGGCGAACGACGCGCCGCGTCTGCACCTGCAGGCGTGGCGGCTCGGTTTCGAGAGTGGCGAGCGATTGGCCGATCTTGCCGATCTCGCTTTGCACGCCGATGGCGGTTACTTCCGCCAATCCCGAACCGCGGACCACCAGCGAACCGGAAAAGACCTGCGGCAGGTCGTCGCCGCCCGGATGCTGCGGTGCGGATTTGCCGCAGTCATCCCAGGCGGCGTCGCGCACCGGCACGGATTCCCCGGTCAAGGTCGATTCGTCGGCCTGCAGGTCCGTGCATTGCAGGAGAACGGCGTCGGCCGGCGATCCGCCTGCGCTCGCCAACGCGAACGACGAGCGCGCGGGCACTGGTGAGGTCGCGCAACGCTTCCAGGACACGCTCGGTCCGCATCTCCTGCACGACGGTGATCACGATCGACATGGTCGCGAAGCCGATCAGGATGATCGCTTCCTTGAGGTCGCCAAGCACCAGGTAGATGATGCCACCGACCAGGAGCAGCGCCAGCATCGGCTCGCGCAGCACTTCGATCGCTATGCGAAAAGCGGTACGCCGATCTGTCTGAGGGAGTTCGTTATGTCCCTCCGCCCGAAGCCGCGCCGCGGCATCGGCTTCAGTGAGGCCGGAGAACGGTTTCACGACTCACAGATACGACACCGACGTCACCCGATAGGTGTGCATTTTGCCGCCCTCGTTGAGCGAGACATACTCGCCGACGAGGAAGCGTTCGTCCGCGAAGCGGTATCCGACTTCATCGGGCAGGTCGGTCTCGCCGTCGTCATAGTGGAAGGCCCAGCCGCCGCCGGGACGGTGGATCAGATGACCGCGCTTGTCCTGCTGGTTCGGACGCTGGCGCACGACACGGCAGGCGTCGCGATACTCGCGCCACAGCGCGGCGTCGATGCGATCCTCGGCGTCGAGCGGTGCCAAGATGATATAGGCCACCTCGTCATCGCCGCCGGGATGGCCGGGCTCTCGGGCCAGCGCCAGACGGAATTGGCGGAATTGCGCGGGCAGGGACGCGTTAAGGATCGGTTTGATCTGGGGCTTGGCTCTGGTCTTGGACATTTCGTATCGCTCCTTGCCTTTCCGGTATGAGGCGGGTTGCTGCGATCAGCCCGGCTCGGCGGGGGACTTCGCTGCGGTTGCCCTGGATTTCTTCAGGCTCTTGACGATGATCGTGATCAGCGGCACCAGCGCCAGCGGCAGCACGCTGTTCAGGGGATGCTGCACCATGCCGGTGAATTGCGATTGCAGCGCGCGGGCCTCGACCTGCAGGGCGTCGACCGCCGAGCCGTGAATTTCGGTGGCGAGTTCGAGCTCACGGCCGGCGGGTGGCCTTCCCCCGATCACGAACAGGACGGCCGCGATGACGAAATTGGCGGCGCCGAGGATGGCAGCGCCCGAAATTGCGCTCCAGATCTGCACCAGCGCGAAATAGGCCGACAGTTCCAGCATCAGCAACCCGAACGCAGCGATCAGCGCCGCAAACGCCCGCAGGCCCAACCCGACCAGCATGTGCCGCATCCGGATTTCCGCAATGATGCGGTCGGTGCGCCACAGCGCGCGCACGTGCTTGACGACGTTCTCGCTGTTCACTTCAATGTCTCCTCAACATGAAACCGACGGCGATGCCAAGCGCGAAAGCGGAGGCGATAGCCATGATCGGTCGCTCGGCGACCAGCCGCTCCACATGCTCCTCTTCCTCGCTCAAGCTGTCCCCGAGATCGCTCAGGGCCGCCTTAATCTGCTCGGCGAGTGCTTCGGAGTTATTCCGTGCAGTCTCAAGCATGTCGTCAGCGTTCACGCCCAGGAGGCGTGACATCTCGCTTTTGAGCGCCATCAACTCGTCGCCTAGTTCGCTCGATTTGAACATGGCTGTAACCTTGCTCCCCTTGCGTCAAATTGTAGGCGAGATGCAAAGGCGCCATTTGATTTGGGTCAACTGACCGGACGCATCTGCTGCTTTAAGGCAGGTCAACATGGCACTCTGCGCCCATTGGCCCAAAGCATGCCATCCAAAGAAGGAACACCATATTGGCGACGGCTCCTCTCCTTACGGCGACGTCATCGGGCGATGCGCTCGAATTGCGCCCGGCCGGCTCCTGGGTTGCTTCGAACGCGGAGACGCTGGAACGGCTTTCAAGTGACATGGCGCCGCAGCTCGATCGCGCCGCCGCCGTCAAGGTCGACATGACTGGGGTACATGAACTCGATACGCTCGGTGCCTGGCTGCTGGAAAAACTGTCGCGGCGGGCTACCTCGGCCGGCCACCGCGCCGATATCGTCGGCATTGCCGATAATTATGCCGGCCTGATCGACGAGGTGCGTCAGGTCAACCGGCACACACCGGCGCCGCCGCCGGCGCGCAATCCCATTCTCGCAAAACTCGGCGATATCGGCCGCGCCACGATCGGTTCGAGGGAAGACATCGCGGCCTTCCTGCAGATGCTGGGCGCGCTGTGCATCGCCATTCTCGGCATCCTGCGGCGACCGCGGTCGCTGCGGCTGACGTCGCTCGCCTACCAGCTCCATCGCGTCGGCTGGCAGGCGATCCCCATCGTCGCGCTGATCACGTTCCTGATCGGCGCCATCATCGCACAGCAGGGCATCTTCCATTTCCGTAAATTCGGCGCGGAGTCCTATGTCGTTGACATGGTCGGCATTCTGGTGCTGCGCGAGCTAGGCGTGCTGATCGTCGCCATCATGGTCGCCGGGCGCTCCGGCAGCGCCTATACCGCCGAACTCGGCTCCATGAAGATGCGCGAGGAGATCGACGCACTGTCGACCATGGGACTGGATCCCCTCGAAGTGTTGATGCTGCCGCGGATCCTGGCGCTGATCTGCGCGCTGCCGATCCTCAGCTTCATCGGTGCGATGGCGGCACTCTATGGCGGTGGTCTAGTGGCCTGGTTCTATGGCGGCATGGGGCCGGCGATCTTCCTGGCGCGGCTACACGAGGCCGTCTCCGTCACCCATTTTGAGGTCGGCATCATCAAGGCGCCGTTCATGGCGCTGGTGATCGGCATCGTCGCCTGCAGCGAGGGGATGCGGGTGAAGGGCAGCGCCGAGTCGCTCGGCAAGCAGACCACCACCTCCGTCGTGAAATCGATCTTCCTGGTGATCGTGCTGGACGGGCTGTTCGCAGTGTTCTTCGCCTCGATTGGAATGTAGCGATGCAGCAGGGCACTGAACCCTTTGCCATTCGTGTCCGCGATCTCGTGGTCGGCTTCGGTCGCCACGTCGTGATCGACCATCTCGCGCTGGATGTCCGCCGCGGCGAGATCCTGGGACTGGTCGGCGCGTCCGGCGGCGGCAAGTCGGTGCTGATGCGGACCATCATCGGGCTTATTCCGAAGCAGAGCGGCGAGATCGAGGTGCTGGGATCGCCAGTCGACCATGACCGCAGCACGAAGGCTGCGGCCGGACGATGGGGCATCCTGTTCCAGCAGGGCGCGCTATTCTCCTCGCTGACAGCGCGGCAAAACATCCAGTTTCCGTTGCGCGAGAACCTCAAACTCTCGGACACGCTGATGGACGAGATTGCGACCGCCAAGCTGGAAATGGTCGGGCTCAACCCGGAAGACGGCGACAAATTTCCCTCCGAATTGTCCGGCGGCATGACCAAGCGCGTGGCGCTGGCGCGTGCGCTCGCGCTGGACCCGGCGATTGTGTTTCTTGACGAGCCGACCTCGGGGCTCGATCCGATCGCTGCCGGCGAGTTCGACGTCCTGATCAAGACGCTGCAGAAGACGCTGGGGCTGGCCGTATTCATGGTCACCCACGACCTCGCCAGTCTCAATACGGTCTGCGACCGTGTCTCGGCTTTGGCCGACGGCAAGATCGTCGCCATCGGATCGATGCGCGAGCTGCTTAAATCCGAGCATCCCTGGGTGCGGGCCTACTTTCACGGCAAGCGCTCCCAGATGCTCCAACCCAAAGCAAACTGAAAGACGAGCTGAAAATGGAAACGCGCGCTCCCTTCGTCATTGTCGGCGGCTTTGTGCTGGCGGCCATTGTCGCCGTGTTCGGCTTCGTCTATTGGCTGCAAAACACGGGTGGGCTCGGCCCGCGCACCAGCTATCGGGTGCAGTTCGAGGGCTCGGTGCCGGGATTGCTGGTCGGCGCTGCCGTGCTGTTCAACGGCATCCGTGTCGGCGAGGTAACGGAACTCGGTCTCGCACCCGACAATCCCCGCGGCGTCAATGCGACCATCTCGGTCGCTTCGACGACGCCGGTGCGCGCCGACACCAAGGTCGGTCTCGAATTCCAGGGCCTGACCGGCGTGCCGGTGGTCGCGCTCGAAGGCGGTACGCAGGTCGCGCAAACCGGCGAGGTAAAGACGCTGGTCGCCGAGCCCGGCGCGGGGCAGGGCATGACGCAGGCTGCGCGTGATGCGCTGCGCAAGGTCGATACGGTGTTGTCGGAAAATTCGGGGGCGCTGAAAGACACGATCGGCAATCTCAAAGTCTTTTCCGAAGGCCTGGCGCGCAACACCGGCAAGCTCGACGGCATCGTCGCCGGCCTCGAGCGCATGACAGGGGTCACCAGCCCGCCGCCAAAAATCACCTACGATCTGCGCGCGCTGCAGAACTCAGGCGGGCCGGGCAAGACGATCAGCGTGCAATGGGCGATACCGGAGCCGACGGCGGTAGCGATGCTGGAGACGCAGCGATTCCTGTTTTCGCCGGCGCAGGAATATCCGGGATTTGCGGAGGCGATGTGGGCCGACGCGCTGCCGAAGCTGATCCAGGCGCGCCTGATCGAGAGTTTTGAGAATTACGACATCGCACATGCGCCGCTGCGCGCGCCCGATATCGGGCAGACTGAATTCCAGTTGCTGATCGATGTCAGGCAGTTCCGCATCGCCGTCGAGTCCGGGTCAGCCGCCGAGATCGGCTTGTCCGCCCGGATCGTTGACAAGAACGGCAAGGTCGTCGCCTCGCGCCTGTTCGAAGAACGTGAGAAATTCGCGAACATCGCACCGGCCGAGGCGGTCGCCGCGTTCAGCGAAGCGTTCGGCCGAATGGCGAAGAACGTGATCGGCTGGACCGTGCAATCGAACTAGTGGTTCATCACAGTGATTTTGAGTCTTTGGCGGTGGCTGGATAAGCGCGGCGGAGTTTGGTG
>CADEDX010000250.1 GCA_902826195.1 uncultured Bradyrhizobium sp.
CCCAGATGTCGGATTCACGCACGAAGGTGAGGCCGACATGGCTCTTCTTCAAGCTGACTGTCTTGGAGTTGATGAACTGCAGATAGAGCCAGGCCGCCTTGCGGCGATCCGGAGAGGTCGACTTCAAGAGCGTGGCCGAGCCGGCGTCCTGGTAGCCGAGCTTCATGCCCTCTTTCCAGTACGAGCCGTGCGGCGACGGCGCCATGCGCCATTTCGGCGTACCGTCCGCGTTCACGACCGGGATACCGGGCTTCACCATGTCGGCGGTGAAGGCGGTGTACCAGAAGATCTGCTGCGCGATCGCGCCCTGGGCCGGCACCGGTCCCGATTCGGAGAAGGTCATGCCCAGCGCCTGCGGCGGGGCATACTTCTTCATCCACTCGAGATATTTGACGATCGAATAGACCGCCGCCGGGCCGTTGGTGTCGCCGCCGCGCTCGACAGATGAACCGACGGGACGGCAACCTTCCATGCGGATGCCCCATTCATCGACCGGCTTGCCATTCGGGATGCCCTTGTCGCCGTTACCGGCCATCGACAGCCAGGCGTCGGTGAAACGCCAGCCGAGCGAGGGATCCTTCTTGCCGTAGTCCATGTGGCCATAGACCTTGACGCCGTTGATCTCCTTGATGTCGTTGGTGAAGAACTCGGCGATGTCCTCATAGGCCGACCAGTTCACGGGAACGCCGAGATCGTAGCCATACTTGGCCTTGAACTTGGCCTTGTATTCCGGATTGGAGAACCAGTCGTAGCGGAACCAATAGAGGTTCGCGAACTGCTGGTCGGGCAACTGATAGAGCTTGCCGTCCGGGCCTGTCGTGAAGGATTTTCCGATGAAGTCGTTGACGTCGAGCTGCGGATTGGTGACGTCCTTGCCCTCGCCGGTCATGTAGTCCGACAGGATCACGGTCTGGCCGTAGCGGAAGTGGGTTCCGATCAGGTCGGAGTCGTTGATCCAGCCGTCATAGACGTTCTTGCCAGACTGCATCTGGGTCTGCAGCTTTTCGACGACGTCGCCTTCCTGGATCAGGTCGTGCTTGACCTTGATGCCGGTGATCTCGGTGAAGGCTTTTGCCAGCGTCCGCGATTCATACTCGTGCGTCGTTATCGTTTCCGACACGACGTTGATCTCCATCCCCTTGAAGGGCGCGGCGGCCTTTTCGAACCACTGCAGCTCCTTCAACTGGTCGGCCTTCGACAACGTCGAGGGCTGGAACTCGCTGTCGATCCACCTTTGATTGACGGCGTCGTCCGCGCGCGCGGGTGCGGCAATCGTGACGGAAACGGCAATCAGCGCAACCGCGCTGGTCATCGTCAGAAAGCTCTCCTTGGTCAAGGAACCATTCATTCCTCTATAACGTCGCATGTTGAGTCCTCCGGTTGCAGCGACAAACAAAACCCAGGCCCGGGTTGATCCCGGATCTGTCTTTTTTCGCTCCTCAGACGGTGCGGAAAATTGCAACGGCCGAAACAAGCGAAATTACGGTTGCGAGCCATAGGCTCGAAATCTCAATGCCCTCTCCGATCGGCAAGGTTGCGATCGGATCGGTGCCGAAAAAGGCGATCCACAGCAGATGAATAACGGCTGACAGCACCAGCGAAATGAACAGCCGGTCGCCGCGCGTCGTCGGGATCCGCAGCACGCCGACGCGTTCGGCTTCGGGATACGCAACAGCAAGCCACGTCATCACACCCAACGTCAGCGACAGCATCACGAAGAAGATCGCGGTCGGCAGCGTCCAGGCCATCCATGCGATATGTTCCATGCGCGTCCCCCTACACCCTGCCGAGCGCAAAACCGCGCGCGATGTAGTTGCGGACGAACCAGATCACCAGCGCGCCGGGGATGATGGTGAGCACGCCGGCGGCCGCCAGCAGGCCCCAATCCATGCCCGAGGCCGAAACCGTACGCGTCATGATCGCCGAGATCGGCTTGGCGTTGACCGACGTCAATGTGCGCGCCAGCAGCAATTCGACCCAGGAGAACATGAAGCAGAAGAACGCGGCGACGCCGATGCCGCTCGCGATCAGCGGCACCAGTATCTTGACGAAGAAGCGCGGGAACGAATAGCCATCGAGGAACGCGGTCTCGTCGATCTCGCGCGGCACGCCCGAGACGAAACCCTCGAGAATCCACACCGCCAGCGGCACATTGAAGATGCAATGCGCGAGCGCGACCGCCCAGGGCGTATCGAACAGATTGATCGCTGAATAGAGATTGAAGAACGGCAGCGCGAACACCGCAGCCGGCGCCATGCGGTTCGACAGCAGCCAGAAGAACAGGTGCTTGTCGCCGAGGAAGCGATAGCGCGAGAAGGCGTAAGCGGCCGGCAGCGCCACCGAGATCGAGATCACGGTGTTGATCAGCACGTAGGTCAGCGAATTGATGTAGCCGGAATACCAGCTCTCGTCGGTGAAGATGCGCTTGTAGTTTTCCAGCGTCGGCTGGTGCGGCCAAAGCGTCATCGTGGTTACGATCTCGGTATTGGTCTTGAAGCTCATGTTGACGAGCCAGTAGATCGGCAGCAGCAGGAAGATCAGGAACGCCACCATGATGATGCGGCGGCCGGGAATCGTGTTCATCACGCGCCTCCCTGCTTTTCCGGGCGCTCGGCCCCGGCATTGGTCATGACCGTGTAGAAGATCCAGCATACGATCAGGATGATCAGATTGTAGACCAGCGAAAGCGCTGCCGCCTTGCCGAGATCGAACTGACCGAGCGCGATCTTGACCAGTTCGATCGAGACGAAGGTCGTCGAGTTGCCGGGCCCGCCACCGGTCACCACGAACGGTTCGGTGTAAATCATGAAGCTGTCCATGAACCGCAGCAACACCGCGATCAGCAGCACGCGGTTCATCTTCGGCAATTGTATCGCCTTGAACACCGCCCAGCGCGAGGCGCCGTCGATCTGCGCCGCCTGGTAATAGGCGTCGGGAATCGACTTCAGGCCGGCGTAGCACAGCAGCGCCACGAGGCTGGTCCAGTGCCAGACGTCCATCACGATGACGGTGGCCCAGGCGTCGAACTCGTTGGAAACGTAATTGTAGTCGATGCCGAGGCCGTTCAGCGTGTAACCGAGCAGGCCGATGTCGGGCCGGCCGAAAATCTGCCAGATGGTTCCGACCACGTTCCACGGAATCAACAGCGGCAGCGCGAGGATCACGAGACTCGCCGCGACCGTCCAACCCTGACGCGGCATCGACAGCGCCACCACGATGCCGAGCGGCACCTCGATCGCAAGGATGATCGCGGAGAACAGCAGATTGCGGCCAAGCGAAGCCAGAAAGCGCCCGCCGAGATCGGTCGAGGGATCCAGCAACTCTTTGAACCAGCCGACCCCGTTCCAGAAGAACTGGTTGTTTCCAAAAGTGTCCTGCATCGAATAGTTCACGACCGTCATCAGCGGCAGGATCGCGGAGAACGCGACCACCAGAAACACCGGCAGCACCAGGAACCAGGCTTTTTGGTTGACAGTCTTGTCCATCAGGCAACCCCCTCGACGAGACGGCTGTCGGCATAGACGTGAACACGGGCTGGATCGAACACCAGCCCGACATTGTTGTCCGGGACGGAGAACCCCGGCGGTACACGGGCGGCGAACTTCGCATCGCCGATGCGAACGCGGGCGAAGCGGACGCGGCCGAGATCGTCGATGCGCTCGATGGTGGCTGACAACAGGCCGGCCGCGGGAGCCGCGACATGGACGAATTCTGGCCGCACACCGATCTCGATATTCGCACCCGCCGGCAGTGCGCCGTAATCGCGCTGCAGGCCGATGACGTGGCCGTCGATGCGAGCCTCGTGCCCGCTCACGCTGGCCGGCACGATGTTCATGCCAGGCGAACCGATGAAATACCCGACAAAGGTATGTTCGGGCTTGTCGAACAGTTCGGCCGGCGTTCCGCTCTGCACCACGCGGCCGTCATGCATGACCACGACGGTATCGGCGAAGGTCAGCGCCTCGGTCTGGTCGTGAGTCACGTAGATCATCGTCAGATCGAGCTCACGATGCAGCGCCTTGAGCTTTGAGCGCAACTGCCATTTCAATTCGGGATCGATCACCGTCAGCGGCTCGTCGAACAGGACTGCGGCGACGTCGGAACGGACCAGGCCGCGGCCAAGCGAAATCTTCTGCTTGGCATCAGCCGTCAGCCGCGTCGCCTTGCGGCCGAGATTGGGCGTCAGGTCAAGCAGGTCGGCGATCTGCCTGACCCGCGTGTCGATCTCGGCCCTGGGCACGCCGCGGTTCTTCAGGGGAAATGCCAGGTTCTCACCCACCGTCATGGTGTCGTAGATCACCGGAAACTGGAACACCTGAGCAATGTTGCGCTTCTGGGTTGACAGCGGTGTGATATCGGCACCGTCGAACAGGATTTTTCCGCGCGACGGCGTGACGATGCCGGATATCAGATTCAGAAGCGTGGTCTTGCCGCAGCCGGACGGTCCGAGCAGCGCATAAGCGCCGCCCTGCCGCCAGGTCATCGTCACCGGCTTCAGCGCAAAGGATTCGACCGGCGCATCATTGCCGCCGTAGGAATGAGCAAGATCGACGAGGTCAATGCGAGCCATGCTGCACTTCCCTCAACTGGAGGACGGCGCGGCGACCAAGCGGTCGGCGGCATCGAACACCAAGACAGTGACCGGATCGAGGACGGCATCGAGCAGATGCCCGGGCTCGTATTCAGGCACGCCCGGCAGCACTGCGACCCAGTTGGAAGCGTCCCGGTTGAGATGCACAAAGCTTTCCGAGCCGGTGATCTCGGTCACCGTGACGGTGGCGTGGAAGGCATGGCGGCCTGAGATGCCGTTGGCCACTTCGAGCTGATGGGCGCGAAAGCCGACGCGATAGGAGCCATCAGCCAGTGACGCATAAAGCCCGCTGGCCGGCGCCTCGATGCCACCGGCATATTGCACAGAACCGTTCTTCTTCTCGATGCCGACGATGTTGAGCGGCGGATCGGAAAACACCTGCGCAACCCGCAACGTGTCGGGCCGACGATAGACTTTTGGCGTACTGCCGGCTTGAAGCACCTCGCCTTCCCACATGCATACGGTGTCGCCGCCCAGCAGCAGCGCTTCCGAAGGCTCGGTCGTGGCGTAGACGAAGATCGCGCCCGACGCCTCGAAGATGCGCGGCAACTCGGCGCGTAACTCTTCGCGAAGCTTGTAATCGAGGTTGGCGAGCGGCTCGTCCAGCAGAACCAGATCGGCGCCCTTGACCAGCGCGCGGGCAATCGCAGTGCGCTGTTGCTGGCCGCCGGACAATTGCAGCGGCGTGCGTTTCAGGAACGGTTCGAGCCGCAGCAGCTTTGCGGCTTCCTGGACGCGCCGGTCGATTTCCTCGCGCGGCCGACCCTGCACGCGCAACGGCGAAGCGATGTTCTCATACACCGTCAGCGAGGGGTAATTGATGAACTGCTGGTAGACCATCGCGACCGAGCGCTGCCGCACGTCGGCGCCGGTGACATCCTTGCCGTCGACCAGCACGCGGCCGGTGGAAGGCTTGTCGAGACCGGCGAGCAGACGCATGATCGAGGTCTTGCCCGACAGCGTGGGGCCCAACAGCACGCTCAGCGTGCCGCGCTCGAGCGTCAGCGAGACGTCGCGGATGGTCGCGATGCCGTCCACGGTTCGCGTGACATGTTCGAGCGTGACGCTCATGGCCGCCCTCCCACTTCGCGCAGGGATCGTTCACCGAAGGCGCGGTGGGCTTCGATCCAGTCGTCGAGGGCGGTGATTTCATCTGCCGACAGCCGCAGGCCTAGCTTGGACCTTCGCCACACAATGTCTTCCGCGTTGCACGCCCATTCGTTTGCGATCAGGTACCTGACTTCGCTTTCCGTCAGCGTAGCGCCGAACGACTGGCCGAGGTCGGCAAAAGATTTTGCGCTGCCGAGCAACTTTGTCGCACGCGTGCCATAGGCATGTGCCAGCCGGCCGGCGTGCATTGCGGTGAGGAATGGATAGCTCCGCGTCAGTTCAGCGGTCAGCGCAGCGACGGCAGACACATCCATGTCGCCGCCCGGCAGCGGCGACTTGCCGGTCCAGCCTTCTTTGGCTTTCGCGCTGCGCAAGTATGGCGCGAGCCGCTCAAGCGCCTCCTCCGCCAGCCGGCGGTAAGTGGTGATCTTGCCGCCATAAATCGACAGCAGCGGCGCGCCACCGGGCGTATCGAGTTCGAACACGTAGTCCCGGGTCGCAGCCTTGGCTTCACTGGCGCCATCGTCATAGAGCGGGCGCACGCCGGAATAGGTCCAGACGACGTCCTCCGGCTTTACCGGTTTCGCCAGATACGCGCTGGCGGAGGCGCAGAGATAACGGATCTCCTCGTCGGTGGCTTTCACCTTGGCGGGATCGCCGTCATAGTCGCGGTCGGTGGTGCCGATCAGCGTGAAGTCGTTCTGGTAGGGGATGACGAAGATGATGCGGCCGTCGGCATTCTGGAACATGTAGGCGCGGTCGTGCTCATAGAGCTTTCGCACCACGATGTGCGAGCCCTGCACCAGCCGCACCTTCGCGCGGGCATTGACGCCCGAGCCTGCCGACAGCACCTGCTCGACCCACGGGCCGCCGGCATTGACCAGCACGCGGGCCTTGATGGACGTCCGTGCACCGCTGATGCTGTTCTCGACGGTGACGTGCCAGATGCCGTCGACCTGTCTGATCTCGACCGCGCGCGAACGGGTGTGGATTTCAGCGCCGCGGTCCGCCGCATCGCGTGCGGTGAGCACGACGAGGCGCGCGTCATCGACGAAGCAGTCGGAATACTCAAATCCCTTGCGATAGCGGTTGGGGATCAACGGCTTTCCCACCTCGTCATGGGCGAGATCGACCGAGCGGGTCGGCGGCAACAGGTTCCGTCCGCCGATGTGGTCGTACAGAAACAGCCCGAGTCGCAGCAGCCAGGCCGGACGGAGCCCAGCGTGGTGCGGCAAAACGAAACGCAGAGGCCTGATGATATGGGGCGCAATCTGCCAGAGGATTTCGCGCTCGATCAGCGCGTGCCGAACCAGCCGAAAGTCATAATATTCCAGATAGCGCAGGCCGCCATGCACCAGCTTCGTCGACCAGGACGATGTCCCGCTCGCCAAGTCATTCATTTCACACAGGAAAACGGAGTTGCCCCGGCCCGCCGCATCGCGCGCGATACCGCAGCCGTTGATGCCGCCTCCGACGATGGCGAGATCAAATACCCTGTCCAATGAAGCGCTTCCCCGGCGACCGCCCGTTCACTTCGGCGATTTTACTTTCGGATTGTAATTAATCACAAAGAAAAACGAAAGCAAGACGAAAGCGCAAGTCGCTGGAGCCGACGGGTAAGGTATAGCCGGATCAGGCGAGCCGCCGTGGCAGCGGACCACCGCTTACGACGTAGACGCCGACGGAAATCGCAGCGATGGCTAGCCAATCGATCTCGGTAGGCCACTCTCCAAGAACTGGGATCGCTATAATCGCCGTCATGGCCGGGGACAGCGCCGCGAACGCGGCGCCGCTGGAAGCGCCGAGGATGCTGACCGCACGCCCGTAGAATATAAGCGAAACGATCGCCGTCAGAATTCCCTGCACGAAGGCCTGCAGCGCGATATCGCCCCAGGGAGCCACGACAAGGCTCGCGCCTATCGTCAGCAAATAAACCGGCATGTAGAGCGTCAGAGCGCCGACCGCCGCAATGGCTGCGGCGTGGAGTCCAGCGAGCCGCGCACCGCGCATCGCGACCGTATACAGCGCCCAAGCCAGAGCAGAACCAAGAAACAGCAGATGACCGATTGTTTGCCTGGCCTCCACCGCGTCGCCGCCCGTGCCCCAAGCTATGGCGAAGACCCCGAACAGGATCAGGACGAAGCCGATCTTTTTTGCGGCCGTAAACGGCTCGCGCAGGAATGCTGCCGCGAGCAGCGCGACCATCAGCGGCATGACGCCCGGAAACAGCGCGCCCGCATGCGCGGCAGGAGCGAACATCAGGCCGGCGTTCGCGAGCACAACGGGCGCGCCGCCGCCCAGCACGATCGCCGCCAGTCCGATCCAGCCGAGGCGATCGAGCGCAAGACCCTTGCTCACCACGTAAGGCAACAGCAACACGCCCGCCACGCCAAAGCGAAGCGCGGCGATGTCCCACGGCGTCAGACTGCTTTTGAGGCCCAGGCGGGCCACCACGATCCACCCCGACCATATGCTGACCGCCGCGAGGCCATAGAAGGCACCGCGGACATACTCCGCGGCGCTACGGCCGCCAGCAGCCAGTTCGGTCATGGCGTGGCTCTGAGGTAGGATCAGAGAATACGTATGTAAGTATCAGCGCAGGCGCGTAACAGTGGCAGTCGGCTCACCCGGCTCATCCACATCCGCCACCGGCTTGTCCAACGCCTCGACCACTTCGATGCCGCGATGGCTGCAGATATTGGCAAGCCCCGCCGGCAGCGGCGCGTCGGTCACAAACGTCTGGATCTGGCTGAGATGGGCGATCCGCACCGGCGCGCTGCGGCGGAGTTTTGTGGCATCCGCGACCAGCATGACACTGCGCGCGTTGGCGATGATCGCCTGTGCCGCCTGCACCTCGCGATAGTCGAAGTCCAAGAGCGCGCCCTCCTCGTCGATCGCAGATGCGCCGATGATGGCGTAGTCGACCTTGAACTGGCCAATCAGGCTGATCGCGGTCGATCCGATCACGGCGCCGTCGGCGCGGCGCACCGCGCCTCCCGCTACAATCACCTCGATGCGCGGATGGCGATACAGCAGCATCGCGACGTTGAGGTTGTTGGTGATGACGAGCAGATCCTCATGCGAGGTCAGCGCGCTGGCAACCTCCTCCGTCGTGGTGCCGATGTTGATGAACAACGAGCAGCCGTTCGGAATCCGCGACGCGGCGGCGATGCCGATGGCCCGCTTTTCTTCCGCCGCCACGAAGCGCCGCGCCTCATAGGCGAGGTTCTCGACGCCGGACGCGATG